>JAOACM010000392.1 GCA_026417845.1 Planctomycetota bacterium
CCCTTGAGCCGCGCGCGCTTCGGAGGCATGGACTACAGCCACCGTTCCCGTGGAGCACGGTCGCCGGACGGCAGGTACGTCTTTCTGACCGAGCCTTACTTTGGGGGCGCACTGCGCCGGATTGACACGGTCGAGCAGGAAATCAAAACGATCCCCATGCCTCCGAAGACCAGCATTGGCGGCATGACTGCGGACAACGAGGGGCGTCTGATCGTCCTTATCGCGTACTCGGACCGGCTGGCGTTCCTGAACGCGGAGGGGAAGATTGAGAAGGAGCTTAAGCTGGACATGCAGGAGCAGGTGGGAGGCGGAACGTTCCCCTGTTTCCTGAACCTGGACGATGTAAACGGGCGGATATACGCGTCCGGATACGGTTCGAAGAAGTGGTACCTGTGGTATTGGGATCTCAAGGACGGATCGTTCCATGGCGTGCTGCCTATCTCGCCGAAGGACGATCCGGGCAGGCGCAAGCGCAACGAGGCTGGCCCATTCAAGGGAACGGATCTTTACAACGAGATGGGCAGCTACTTCGGTCCGGACGATCCGAAGAGGAACTTCCTGTATGTGTCGCCCAACGATACGATGACGTTCTTCCGGCTGGACCTGTCAAAGGAGGAGATATGGGCCTGCACGCGCGAGAAGGACTGCGTCAGATTCATAGGGTCCGGCGTGCCGTCCAATCTCGGCGGAGGTGAGTCCTGGGGATCGCATATAAACGCCGAGGGGGATATCGTGTTCTCCGTCCCGCACTGGAACGGGGCGCAGCTGGTCCGCCTGCGCCGCACGAGGTGAACAGGAGGTTGCGTTCGATGATCGCGCGCGTTTCGCTTATTGTGCCTGGGCGTTCCCTTCGGTCCGCGGCATCCATGGCGGCAACGGCAGTCGCGATGACCGTGGCCGCGGTCGCGCCGGTGGTCCTGACGGTGGCGGCGCTGACGACACCGATATGGGCCGGCGAGGGGCTGTCGCATGAAACGTACCTGCCCGTCCACGATTCCCGCGACGCCTACACGCCCGCGGCCGCCTTCGGGAAGGATGTTTATCTGGTGGTGTGGCAGTCCGGTCGCTTCGGTAAGGGGGATTTGCGCAAGGGTTTCGGGGGACTGGGGATAGCCGACATCGTAGGCTGCCGTGTAGACAAGTCCGGGAAACCGCTCGACGAGGCGCCTTTCGTCATATGCGGCGCGAAAGATATCCAGGAACGTCCGCGCGTCGCCTTCGGCAAGGGCGTGTTCCTCGTCGTCTGGCACGACCTCAGGACCGGTAAGGACTGGGACGTGTATGCGGCGCGGGTCGCACCCGATGGCAAGGTGCTGGACGCGGACGGGTTCCCGGTGGCGGCGGCGGCGAACAACCAGGCGTGTCCTGACGTCGCATGGGACGGCAACGATTTCGCGGTGGCCTGGCAGGATTTCCGGTCGGATGCGAAGTACGAAGTGTACGGGGCGCGTGTCTCCGCGGAAGGGAAGGTGACGGATGCACAGGGGGTGCTCCTGTACTCGGGGCTGAAGTCGGGCTATCACGTATATTACCCGGCGGCAGCATCGCAGGGTGGCGGCAGGAGCCTGGTATTGTGGTGCGCGATGGGCTGGTCCGGTGCAGCGTACCGCGATCCGCCGGCCGGCGGCACTTTCCTCGCCGAAGGCAAGGCGCTTCAGGCATCGGTCTACAAGGAAAAGGACCACGGACCGGGGCGGAACGCCAGCCCGGCCTGTCTGGCGGCGGGCACGAAGACCTATCTGGCGGCATGGAGAACCGACACCTCGGCCGGCCGCGGTAACGCCCCGAACGGTTCGACGGCTATGGTGCTCGACACGGAGGGCAAACCAGTAAAACGCCTGCACGTGTCCGACAGGGGCGGGCGGATCCAGTCGCCCGCCGCCGCATGGGACGGCTCGGATTATGTGGTCGCCTGGCACGAGACCAGGATGGAGAAGCCGCCGCATCAGGGACCGTATCTTGCGGTGTACGCGGCCAAGGTATCGGAGGCTGGGGAGCGTAAGCCGGATCAGGCGTTCGTCCTGTCGGGCACGCTCGGAAGTCCGGCGGCTGAACCGGCAGTAGCCTCCGACGGCGCCGGGACGACGCTGATCGCGTACGAGAAACATCCGGAGAAGAGCGACACGCCGATAAAGATCGCCTTCCGTATGCTCGGGGCGAAGTAGCCGGCGAGATGGCGGGAGGGGGGAGGATCATCCGATGGGAAAAGATATGGTACGTTCCGCCGGGCCGGGGCGTGCGGGGCATCCATACGGCTGGGGACTGCTGGTCGGTATCGCGGCGGCGGTAGCGCCGGCGACTTCGGCAGGGGAGGCGGTTGCTGGCGAGGGCGAGAATGCCTCGAAGCCCGGCCAGCTTACGGTAGATCCGCCGACTCTCGTCTCGCTCGGCGTCTGCTGGCTGATAGAGGGCGACGCGAACCGGAATGCCGAGATTTCTCTGGAGTATCGCAAGGTCGGGGAGACCGCGTGGAAGACGTCATATCCGCTGATGAGGGCCATGGACAGCCCGACCCCCGCCCAGTACCAGAAGCACAATTCGTATTTCTATAAGGTTAATGTGCCGGCGGGGACTTGGCGCTTCGCGGGGAGCGTCTTCGATCTCCAGCCGGACACCGAGTATGAGATCAAGGTGAAGCTGAGGGACCCGGACGGTGGCGAGGCGGAGGAGGTCCGGAAGGCGCGCACGCGGGCCGAGCCGCCGCGGCTGGGCGGGGGCAGGCAGCTTTACGCCGCGCCGGGCAGCGGGGGCGGATCCGGCACGAAGGAAGATCCGCTCAAGGGGCTGAACGCGGCCCAGAACGCCGCCCAGCCCGGCGACACGGTATGGCTGGCGCCTGGCGAGTACGCCGGTCCGCTGGCCGTCTCGAAGGAGGGGGCGCCGGGGAAACCGATAGTGTGGCGCGGGATGCCGGGAGGCGATGCGATAATAACTGGCGGGATCCGCGCCGGAGGCAGGAAGTTCGTGACGTTCGACAGCCTGGTGATCAGCGGCGGAGGCGTATCCGCGGACGGCGCATCGGATATCACGGTGCGCTATTGCCGGTTCGAGAAGGTGTCTTCGGGCATCTCCGCCCGCGACTCCAGGAATTTCTACGTGGCGGACAACGAGATAACCGGGCCGTCCACGTGGCCGCGGACGAAAGGCATCGAACCGACGGCAGGTATAGACATCGGCGGCCAGGGACATGCCGTGTGCCACAACCGGATCCGCGGTGTAGCCGACGGCATCTCCTGTCTGCGCGGCCCGAAGAACGTCGCAATAGATTTCTATCTGAACGAGATAACCGAGTGCACCGACGACGGCATCGAGACCGATTACGCGGACTGGAACGTCAGGTGCTTCCGCAACAGGCTGACGAACGTCTATCAGGGCATAAGCTGCCAGCCGGTGCGCGGCGGCCCCGTGTTCATCTTCCGCAACGTCATATACAACAGCTGCGTGGAAACGTTCAAGCTGCACAATTACACATCCGGCGTCCTGATCGCCCACAACTCCTCGATAAAGAAGGGAACCGCCATACAGGTCGGCACGCCCGAGGCCAACGTGAACATCCACCTGTACAACAACCTGTTCGCCGGTACGGGAGGCGGGCCGGCGATAAACTTCGGCACCGATCTGATCGCGTGCACGATGGATTACAACGGCGTGGTTGGCGATTCGTTCACATCGCACGTGCGCTGGAGCAGGAAGAACCTCCCGCCGCTTGACCACCTTCGGAAAGAGGGGCCGATCCAGCAGCACGGGCACGAGTTCAAGTTTAAGGATGGCGGCATATACGCTTCAGCGATAGAACCGCCCGACGACGAGAAAAAGACATTCCCGGTTTCGATCAACGATCAGCGGCTTAAGGAGGGCTCCCCAGCGGTGGACAAGGGTACTGTGCTGCCCGGGATAAGCGACGGCTGCAAGGGAGCCGCCCCGGACCTGGGCGCTTACGAACTTGGCGACCCGCTGCCGCACTACGGCCCGCGTCCCGATCCGGAGAAGGCGGCGAGGTGAAGATGCGGTTCGTATGGAGGGCTTTTCCTGGTGGCTGGTGGATTGCCGGTTCTTCCGCCGCCCTCAGCTCGCGTTCCTCCCGGTTCTCTCCGGTCGAGGGCGGATTGTCGCCGGGCGACAGGGGGTGGGCTGGGTCACAAGTGCAGCGCCACTCCGGACTCCGGGGGATACGCCGAAGACCGGCCGCCAATTGCGTGAAACGCCTGTCCTGAACCCTTCCCCTGCACTCTTGTGACAGCGATCCACAGAAGTATCCGGGCGTCGGAGGCGGTGCTCAATCCCCGCAGGAGCGAGCCTGTGCCCGCGACCCGTCGGTCAGTCGCGGGAAGCCCACAGGAGCTGGCAACGAAGGTGCCGCGTCAGGACCAGGTGCCCAGCCGGCCGGGTGCATGGCCGTAAATGCGGATACCACTCAGG
>JAOACM010000393.1 GCA_026417845.1 Planctomycetota bacterium
GCCGCGCTCAGATTCCCCCCCAACCCCGACAGCCTTCCCTCGTTCACCGCCACGCTGCTGGACCGCCTGCTGTCCGACCGCCTTGCCGTGGCCGCGCCTTTCGCCAGAGTGCGCAGGACGGAGTGGTGCGCGATAGACAACTTCCTGAACGATCCGGCGATAGGCGTCCCCGTCACTGCCATTCACACGAGTGACAGGTGGTGGCACAACGGCGCGGACACGATGGAGAAGATAGATCCGGCATATCTGGCGGCGGTGGCCGCCGCGTCTGCCGCGTACCTGTACTTTATCGCCAACGCCGGGCGCGCGGAGGCAGAATGGCTGGCCGCGCAGGCGGCGGCCGACTGGGAGGCAAGGCTGGCGCGGGAGGTCGCGGCGATGATCGAGCGGGTCGCGGCTGCAAAATCCTCCCCCCAGGGAGCGGATGCCGTCGCATCGGGAGGCGGGACGGGAGCGGGATCCGCGGAAGACATCGCGGCGGCCGCGGCATTGCGCGTGGCCCTGGACCGCCTCGACTTCCTCCGCTGGGTTGGCGAAAAGACGGCGACCTCGACGCTCAGGCTGGTCCCGGCATCCGAGCGCAGCGGGGCGAAGGCCTTTTCCAGGGAACTCGCTGCGCACGCGAGGCGGTGCGTCGCTTCGGCGAAGCGATTCCTCGGAAAGTCGGCCGGGGTCCCGCCCGCCCCGGCGCCGGAACTCCCGGCGCTGCCTGCCGGGGAGGCGGGCCTCCCGGAAAACATCACGGACGCCGGCGCGGTCGTACCCGTGAGGAAATTCGCCGGTCTGCTGACCTATGACAGGATACCGCCGGAGCGGCGGGAGGGGAAAAGCTCGCCGATCTGGAACGGGGAACTCATGCGGGCGATCATGTGGATTGACGGCAGGCGGAGTCTGGCCGATGTTCTCCGGATGGCGGCTCTGGACACCGGCCTGCCGCACCGGAAAATTCTCGATGAGATACTTTTCCTGGCGCGCAACGGGATGGTGGAATGGAAACGCGTGAAAATATCAAGATGAGCGGCAATGCCGGAAAGGCCACCCTTCTCCAGAAGGTCTCTTCCGGAAGGACCGAAAGGTTGACCCTTGCGGGTGACAGGATAATTGTTCGGGTGCACGAGCTGTCGGAGAAAAGCGAATTCGCAATCCCGCTCAGAGACATTGACGAGGATTACGTGGAGTGCCGGATCCCGCCCATGTGGGCCAAGGTGCTGGTCCTGCTGGCCGTCGGACTGGGGATAGGGGCGACGGCGTGGTCCTTTCATGTCGGCTTTCCCCGTTCCGACAGGTCCGCCATTTTCCTGGCTCTAGGGATTAATATACTCATCGCGGCGTATCTGATTTTCCGGAACGAGATATGGCCGGGGAGAGTTTTCTGGAGATTCGGCCCGCTGGCCATCCAGGTGTATCCGAGGCCTAAGGAGGGAAACGCCAGGCTTTTCGCGGAGAAGATGCTGGAGGCCAGGCACGAGGCCTGGAAGAAGGACGTGGCGACGCACGCGCCGCTGGCAATGCTTGGCGCCGAGATATCAATAGCGGAGGAGATAAGAGGCTTGTACGAACTCGTGGCGCCGGGCGTCCTGACGAAGGAGGAGTTCGCCGCGAAGAAGAAGGAGCTGCTGGAGAAACTCGCTCAATATGTCCCCGACGAAACCGACGCTTAAAAATGCGCTTGATACTCCCGAGGGTCCGCTGAGGGCTTCGCTGGTTCAACGGGGCTTCTGGCGCACCACATCTTTTTTTCTGCACGACGACAGATTGATCGTTGAGTCCCGGACGCCGCTGGGGTCCGAACGTATGATCTGTCTCCACAGAGAAATGGCCGAGGACTACCTGCGGACGACAAGGGTGGCCGTAATCTGGTGGCTTGGCGCCCTCTGTTTCCTGCTGGGGGGAACGACAAGCCTCGCCGCCTCCTTGTGGAAGGAGGGCGACAGAGGAACCGTTCCGGTGGCGGTAATATTGATTATCGCCGGAGCTCTCGCGCTCAGGGAGGCGTTCAACAGGAGCGGGAGCGTCCTCGCGATCCCCGGGGCGATGGGGCCGGTCGTATTTCTACCGCGGAATCCGTCGGCGGAGGAGGTCGAAAAGTTCGTCGAGGCGTGCGTGGACGCCATCAGAAAGGACCGGGTCAATCTGAGGGAGGCGATCGAAGAATCGGCCCTCGGGACGGCGAAGTTCGACCCGGTCTCGGAGCTTTTCCGGTTCAGAGACCTGCTGGATCGAGGGATCGTGACGCGCGAGGAGTTCGACGCCGCGGCGGAAACGCTGTCTGGTTACGGAAGGAGGAGGATCGGGTTTGGGCATTGATCGTCCGCCGCCGATAGTCGCATACTCGGAACGGCAGGGCCTCTTCCGGCGTGTTACGTACTCGCTGTTTCCCGGCAAGGTGCTGCTCAGGGCGGAGTGGCCGTTCCACGTCCTGGAACTTTACGTGGGAGTTACGGAATTCGCCGAAGGGCATACAGATCGGAACGCGGCGCCTTTCGCCCTTGCGTTGTTCCTCGCCTCCCTGGCGGTTCTGGGCGCGGCCGCCTGGTTCGCGCTTTCGGGGCGGGACGGCTCGACGGCCTTCTTCCTGGGCATAACCGGTTTCCTATGCCTTGTCTGGTCCGGGGTACGGGTACAGCTCAGCGGGAAAAAGATCAGGGAGCTGGCAATTCCCGGGAGGGGAATAGCTCTGACATTCCGCCTTCACCCCGAGCGGAAAGGCGAGATCGAGGCGTTCATACGGGCGGTGATGAAGGAGCGTGAGCGGATGCTGCGCGAGGGTCCGACGGTACCGCTGGGGCCGAAGGAAAGGCTGAATGCCGCTCAGCGGCTGCTCCGTCTGAAGGAGCTGATGGACGGCGGCTTCATAACGCCCGATCAGTTTGAGCGGTTCAAGGAGATGACGCTGAAGGCTCCGTGACGGCGGCCCTTGCTGGCGGCCCCGGCTGGGGCTTGCGAGGCGCCACGCCCTTGCGCCACGGTTGCCGTGGCGGCACCCGGATATGGCGCAGGCGCGGAGGATCACCCCGGTACCGGGGGGGCAGGAGGAGGAAGATGAAATGCCTTCGGACGATCCTGTGCAGGTCGCCACGATAAGGCGGCTGGGAGAGCACGTCGGCCGCAATGTCAGGTTGAGGGGCTGGCTTTACAACAAGAGGTCGAAGGGGAAGCTTCACTTCCTCCAGGTCCGCGACGGCACGGGCATATGCCAGGCGGTGGTCTTCCGCGACGATGTCGTGCCGGAGACCTTCGCCGAGGCCGACAGGATCACGCAGGAATCCTCGCTGGAGCTCGAAGGCGCTGTCCGCGCCGACGCGCGCGCGCCGGGAGGCTTCGAGATATCCGTCTCCGCTCTCCGCATAGTCCACCTCGCCCGCGACTACCCCATCGCCAAAAAGGAGCACGGCCCGGATTTCCTTCTGAGCAACAGGCACCTGTGGCTGAGGTCCAGACTGCAATGGGCCAAGTTGCGCGTCAGGCATACCGTGGTCCGGGCGATACGCGATTTTTTCGATTCCCGCGACTTCGTGCTGGTGGATGCCCCGATTTTCACTCCCGCGGCCTGCGAGGGCACCACGACGCTGTTCGAGGTGAAATACTTCGAGGATGAGAAGGCGTACCTTACCCAGTCCGGCCAGCTCTATATGGAGGCGGCCGCGATGGCCTTCGGGAAGGTGTACTGTTTCGGGCCGACCTTCCGGGCCGAGAAGAGCAAGACGCGCAGGCATCTGACCGAGTTCTGGATGGTCGAGCCGGAGGTGGCGTACTGCGATCTGAACGGAGTCATGGAGCTGGCCGAGCAGCTCGTGTCGGCGATAGTGGCTCGGGTCCTGGGTGTCAATCGCGAGGAGCTGAAAATCCTGGAGCGCGACACCGCTCCGCTGGAGAAGATCTCGCCGCCATTCCCGCGGCTGAAGTACGACGACGCCGTCAGGTTTCTGAACGGGAAAGGGCTGCCGTTCCAATGGGGCGGGGATTTCGGCGCCCCTGACGAGGCCGCGATTTCGAACAGTTTCGACAGGCCGGTTATGGTCCACAGGTATCCGGCCGCGGTCAAGGCGTTCTACATGAAGCGCGATCCGGAGGACGAGCGGCTGGCTCTGTGCGTGGACGTGCTGGCGCCGGAAGGGACGGGCGAAATAATCGGCGGGGGCCAGCGCGAGGATTCGCTGGAGAAACTGGAGGCCGCCATTGCCGCGCACAACCTGCCGCGCCAGGCCTTCGAATGGTATCTGGACCTGCGCAGGTACGGTTCGGTGCCGCATGGCGGGTTCGGCCTCGGCGTCGAGCGCACCGTGGCGTGGCTGACGGGGACCGAGCACGTCCGGGAGTGCATTCCGTTCCCGAGGATGCTGTATCGCATATATCCGTAGCGCGGGCGCGGCAGAGGCGGAGTGGGCTGGCGCATGTCGGAAGTAATCGGACGCGAGC
>JAOACM010000394.1 GCA_026417845.1 Planctomycetota bacterium
GTCGAAGTTCGGTCCCTGCAGCATGCCGTCCCGCGATACGTCAGTATAGATTATCTCCCCCAGAGGCAACCCCCTCAGACCGGCCGCCAGATCAGTCGCACGGATCCCGCCGGACGAGACCCATCCGTGCGTCACGACCGCCCCATCCTTCGCATCTATTCCCACCGATATCCGCCCAGGATATCTCCCGGCCACCCGGCTGAGAAACGCGCGGTCCCCGGCGGCCCTGGTACCGAGCACGCAGCGGGCGGCACCGGCATCCAGCATCGCCGATATGTCGGATTCGGTCCTCAGCCCCCCTCCAACCTCGACCTCCGCACGGACGGCCTTCAGTATGGCGAGCACCGCCGCCATATTCTGCGGCCTGCCGGAGAATGCCCCGTCAAGGTCCACCACGTGGATGCGCCTTGCCCCCATCCGCTCCCACCTCAGCGCCGCTTCGACCGGATCGTCCGAATAGACCGTCTCTCTGTCGCTCCGCCCCTGCTCAAGGCGCACGACCTTCCCGCCTTTTATGTCCACCGCTGGAATTACCAGCATGGCCATATCTCCCTTTTTGCGTCCGGTCAGACAGCCACTCTGGCCGCCCTCTTGCTTCCGGCGCGCGTGCGGCATACGCGGAAGGCCTTCCATCGCTTCACAAGGCGGTTGCGTTGTACGCCATTGCGAGGGGATTCCGGCCGCGACAGGAACGCGCCACCCCAGCCGCACAGCGTTACCCCAGACCCCAGTTGCGCAGCGTTACCTTGGCCGCACGGCGTTACCTTAGCCGTACGGCGCTACCCCAGCCGCACATCGCTACCCCGGCCGCACAGCGCTACGCCGGCCGTACAGCGCTACGCTGGCCGCACAGAATGGAACGCACAGGCCCGGATCTGTGTCCTCCGCGATTTTTACCACGGGCGCCCTTCAGAGAGAGCAGGAGGCAAACCGACGCCCATCCTCCCCGCGACTTCCTGCCGCGTCCTCTCTTGGCAATAGCCCCCCAGGATCCGCAGCGCAACCGGCTCTCGCTTCACCACCATTGCCTTACGTCTTCGAGCCCGTTGAATCCGTGCGTTGCGCGCCGGGCTGGACGCGACGGGCGGTTGCGCACGCACGCCCCGCCTGTCCCATATCAGCGCAGCGGCGGCCGTCTCAACGGGCCGACGGCGGCCGCCGCCGGCCTGAGGCCGGCACTCCACCGCTCCAGCGCGCGCCGCACATCTCCGGTCGTGACCGCCTCTATCCCGGCCAGCTCCTCCTCCACGCTCAACGCTCTCCGCCGGGCGTTCCAGTTCTCGAAGTGCCTCATCAATCGCCTCATGGGCGTCTCGGAAGAAAAGAGCAGGCCGGCTTCGATCTGTTTTCGGGCGCGGGCCAGTTCATCCGCGGTGATGCCCTCCCGGATCCCCCCCAGCTCGTCCATCGCGATGCGGAAGCATTCCCCGACCTTGCCGGGATCGGCCGCGAACGCCGCGCAGATGAGGCCACCGTCGGAGTATCCTTCGTACCATGCCCCGACCGAGTCGGCCAGCCCCTTGTCTTCCAGCGCCCAGTAGAGGCGCGAGCCGGGGCAGCCTCCCAGAGCGGCCGCGGCCATCCTGGCGGCGATCGCGCCCGGAGACCGGAGCGGCTCCGATGGCACGGCCAGCGCGGCGTGCTGCCGCAGAAGTCCCTTCCTGCGCTCGATCGCGATTCCGGGACGGAAGATGGGGGGCTGACGCCGGCGCCGCGCGCTCCCTGCAGGCCAGCGGCCGCACAGCCGGCGTATGTCCCTGAGCGCGCGGGACCCGTCGAAATTTCCGGTCACGACGCAGCACATGTCGCCCGCGCGGAAGCTCCGCTCGCGGAAGCGCGCCAGCCCCCTCCGGCCGATGCGCGACACGGCCCCGGCCGTCCCGACTATCCGGCGGGCGAGCGGATGGCGGCCGAATGCCGCGCGCATCAGCGCCTCCTCGACCGCGCACTCCGGCAGGTCCTCGTACATGGCGATCTCCTCGATCACCACCTCCTTTTCCCGCTCCAGCTCCTCTTCCGGCAGCGTCGGTTCCATCATGTCGGCCAGGAATTCCATGGCCTCCGGCAACCGCTCCGGGACGACCCACATGTAATATGCCGTGTATTCCTCGCACGTGAACGCATTGCCCTGCGCGCCCATGGCGTCCATGTCGGCGTTTATGGCGAAGGAATCGCGCCGCTTCGTACCCTTGAAGGCCATGTGCTCCAGCAGATGGGATGCCCCGGCCATCTCCGCCGGTTCATCTCTGGATCCGACGCCGATCGCCAGCCCGACCGCCGCGGAGCTGCACCACTCCATCCGCTCCAGCAGTACGGATAGACCGTTTGGCAGGCGGTGGACGGTTACGGGAGTCCGGTCTTTGCGGGCCGGCATCTTCAGGGAACCTCGCCCCGGACGGAGGCCGCCAGCGCCGCCTCGATCCCGGCCAGGAAGCGTCGCCGCGCGGCCGCGTCAGGAACGCCGGCGGCGCGGAGCCTCAGGATGCCGCGGGAATCCACTATCGCCGCATTTACGCGGGCCGGATCGAAGCCGAAGGCGCGGAAGACGGTTCCCTCCCAGTCGAGCGCCAGCGGATCGCCTTTCATCTCCTGTCTGATCCTCGCCTGCGCAAAGGAGCGGGCCAGCCTTGGCAGGCCGCTCAGGTCCATCAGTCTGACCAGCGCGACCCTGCCGCCGAACCTTTCTATTACCGGATCCTCCCACGCGGGCATCTCCCGCCCGTGGGCGTCGTTGGCGGCAATTACTACCGTCACGCGGCCGGCGATGTCGCGCGATGTAACGGGCCGGTTCTCCTGGTCCAGCAGCGAAAACTCAGGGGCGGGCGATCCGGGCGTCTCAATGCGCACGGCCGGCTCCGCGGGCCGCCTGCAGCCGGCCGCCGCGATCTGGAGCGCCGCCAGCGCCGCCAGGACCGCGCGCCGGATCTTCCGGGAGGACGCTCCACGGCTCCTGGAGTGCGGGAGAGTCTCCAGCCGCGGCACGATCCAGGCCTCGCCTTCTATGCCCGACACGAAAGCAGTTCTGTCCAGCGGCAGCATCATGCTCGACGAACCCCTCAGCCGCTCTCTGATCGCAGAAATATGCGATCGCAGAAATACTTCCCGCCGATCCGCACGCCGCCAGGCATCCATACGGGCCGGGAGCAGGACTGCCCGCCACCGGTCAGGCCGTTCCGCGCCGGACCGCTCGCGCGGGGTCAAACCGCCTTCGCCCTGCCCGCTGCCCACTCTGCGGCAAATCCGCGCCCCCGTTCGAAGGCATCGAGGTTTGCCCGGAGCGTAGCGGGTTTCAGTTTTTCCGAGAGCACCGCCGTCCAGTCGTCCGGAGAAAAGTCGGGCAGGAACGCGGATAGAGCGCCCAGAAGGACGGAATTCGCCATCCGCGCGTCGCCCATCTCCGAGGCCGTCTCGAAGGCCGGGACGACCAGCGTCGGAGCATACTCCGACAACGTCTCCGCCGCGTCGGCCGGATATTCGGCATCCCCAAGGACCACCGGCGCCGGCAGTATCCGCTGCCGGTTCAGGATTATATGCCCGTCCGGCCGGACCATGTGCGCCCATCGGAGCGTCTCCAGAATCTCCAGCCCCACCAGAAAATGCGCGTCGCCCTCCATTATGATCGGGGTGTGCACCTTCCCGCCATAGCGCACCTGGCTGGTTACCGATCCGCCCCGCTGCGACAGGCCGTGTATCTCGTTCTTCTTGACGTCGAACCCGGCCCGGAAGGCGAGTTCAGCCACGATATCCGAGGCCAGTATTATGCCCTGGCCTCCAACGCCGGCGAAAAAGATGTTAGTGACCGGCCTGTCTTTCATCGTCGCGCCTCCCGTCCCTGTCGCCCCATCCGGCTCCGGTTCCGCTCCCCGGCCGCTTCCGCCGGCGATCCCGCCCGGCACCGGCGCAGGCGGCTCCATATCTGCCCCGGCGGCCCCGCTCTACGGCTCCGCCGCCCTCGCACGCCGGCCGGTCCCCGGCCCCGCGCCGGCGGATACATCCGTCCGTTCCCCGGCCTTCGCTCCCGGCTTCGCGCTTCCGCCTCTCCGCCCTGCTTCCCGGCCTCTCCGCTCTTAGATCCCGTCCAAAACCTCAGGCCGGATCTGGCGGCCCGCTGCGGAAGCCCTGGGCGCCACGGGAGGTTTTAGACAGGCTCTTAACAGCCCGTCCGGAAACCCCCGGCGCTCAGCTTATACGCTCAGCGATACCCACTGCCCGGCGGGGGAGTTTTTGGCAGGCTCTTACGCCTTCACCTCTCCGCCCTGCGCTTCCGCCTCTCCGCCCCGTGCCTTCGCCTTCCCTGCGCGCGCCTCCGTCTTTCCAACCACCTCTCCTCCGCCACGGGAGGAGGCATCGGCCATGCGGATCGCCTTCTTCGGGCAGACCTGAGCACATATACCG
>JAOACM010000039.1 GCA_026417845.1 Planctomycetota bacterium
CTTCTCGAAGACCTCAAGCGGCTGACGCTCGCGCCCCCAGCCCCCCAGCGTCCCACAACCAAGGGCTTGGGCCGCATAGCCCGGCGGTATCGCGGGGGGCTGCGTCGCAGGCGCAGATGATTTTCCGCGGAGCCCGGCGGAGGATCGAGACCCGTCACCCCTTGGGTGGGTTCCGTGGCCCTCCCTTGGCGGGTGGATACGCAACCTGGCCGCGGCGCCGAGTCGCCCTGCCGGAAGCAGGATAACCGCCTCGGCGGCCCGCACGGCATCCGGGTTACCCGTCGGGCAGGATCCGCGCCTGACGCTTCAGGCCGGGCGCCACTCTCCGCCGCAGGATGCCTCGCGCGCCATGGGCCGCCCTTTTTCCACATGGCCGCTTGTACCCCTTTTCCCCGCGCTTGGAAGATGTACATAACCGGGCGCTTACGCCACAATACGCCTGCATGCACGGGCAGGCCGCGCGTTTTATTTGAACCATATCATCGGCAGGTACCGGTAATATACCTCCAGCGACAGGGCGCACATGGTCGTGGTATATATCTGGCCGGCAACCTCCGCATCGGCTCCCAGGATCGGCCACGAACCGGCCTGCGGGGCCGGCGGTTTGATCTGCGCGCCTACGATGTTTTTCTTGAGCGCAGCGTTCCACTTCTCCCAGTAATCGCCACCCATCTGATGCATCAGCAACGACCCGTAATAGAAGTAGTACATCGGAAAGGAGCCGCCGCCGGGCCCCGTCTCTTGCGCGGCGTAGACGGGCGGATTCTTCCGCAGCACGTTGGCAACGCCGACGCAGAACGGATGTGCCCGGCTGTATCCCATGAAAAGGCGGCTGACCGCGGCCACGGCCCCCGCGTTGCGTCTCAGCCCCTGCGCATCAGGCATGTAGCTTCCGTAATCCTCGCCCGTGTAGCCCGACCCCACAGTGTAGGCGTACGAATCCGTGTCGTCCTCCGGAACCTCGAATCCCTTCGGGACGGTGCAGACCTTCCCGAGAAATCTTTTCGCGCCCAGCATCGCCCGCGCGTCAACCTTAAGCCCTCCCATCGCCGCGGACTTGAGCGCCATCACCATCCAGCCCACCACGGACGTATCCGATTCGATCCTGGGCGAATAGCGCCACCCGCCTCCCGGGACCTGGCCGGACACGATCTTGTTTATCGAGCGCTGGGCAATCGTCTTCAGCCTGGGATCGCCGGTCATGGCGTAGGCCTCGGAGAGCGCCAGCGCCGATATGCCCAGCTCGTAGTTGAAATAGTTCCACCCGCCCTTTGCCCAGACGTCCTGATCCTGGAACGCGCCGTCGGTCAGCTGGTGGAAAGTGTACCAGCGGAGGGCGCGCCGGACCGTCTCGCGGTAGGGAGATTCGTCCGACTCGTGCGTGTGGCTGGCGGCAAGAAAGCTCAGAAGGGCGAGTCCGGAAAGCCCGATATTCAGCGTGTGTCTGCCGGCGGAGATGACCGCTGAACCAGTCCTTCCCTTTTTGCCTGATATATCCAGGTCGTCGAAGTGCTTCCCGTCCCACTTGCCGTCCGGGTCCTGATGGTTGGCCAGCCATCGGAGGGCCAGATTGACCGCCCGTTCGGTCTCCCTGTCCCCGCCAAACCTCCTGACGTGGGCGGGCATTTTCTTCCGGAGGACGAACAGGTCCAGTGACCTGGCGATTTCTGAGTCGTCATGGACGCCCGGATTTTCTCCGTTCGCTCCTCCGCGTTCGCCGGATCGGTCCATCCGCGGCCCCTGGCCGTCCGGCTGGCGCGGATCCGAGGGCGGACGCGGGGCCGAGGGCGGAAGCAGGTCCACAGGCGGACCTTTCGCCTCCGGCCGGCGGCCGGCGCCCGCTCCGTCCTTCGCAAACCGCCCCGCCAGTACCTTGGCCAGCTTCTCCTCGTAGAACTCGAACGTTCCCTTGTTCTTCTCCCACCATTGCGTCCAGGGCCTCGGGTCCGGACCGAAGGCGTGGCCGGTCAGGATCTCGAGCGATTCCTGCGCGGCCTCCCTCTGTTTTGCGGACAGCCCGCGGCCGAGGATGGCTATCAGCATCTCCACGACCTCGGCGCGCGGGACGGCGGCAGCCACGGTTATGGCGCGCAGCGCCGCGTCATGCGCTGCGGCCGGATCGGAAGCGGCCCGGGCGATGGCCGCCGTCAGTCTGCCCTTCGCCGCTTCGTCGCCCGACTGGGCGACGCCGGAGGCCGCATAGAGCGCCGTCGTCTCATCTTCCGCGGATATCGCCAGCTCAATCAGAGCATCTAGGGCGGCCGGGGTACCGAGGGCCTCCAGTCCGTAGACGCACGACAACGCGGCGAAGAGCGCCTCGCGACGCTTCGTCTTCTGGGCCGCGCCGTCTTTCAGGAGCCTGAGGACACCGTCCCGCGTCCGCTCGTCCGCGGCAGCGGCGCAGGCTCCGAGGGCGCGGGCCCACGCATCGGATACCCGCCAGTCCTTGTGCACATGCAGCCCCAGCGACGGGATCGTCCCGGCCAGTTCCTTCTTCGGCCGCCGCGCCAGCGCATCCCCCATGCACTCCAGCACGTCGGCCGGCAGAGTACCGGCCTGCCGCAGCAAAGCCTCCCAGTCGCCTAACGTGCCGAGCTCCCGCATAAGCACAGCCCCCGCGCGCCTTGGACCGGGCTTGGATGCCCCCAGCAACGAGAGGGACTCCCGCGCCGGAAGCTCCTGGACCAGCCGGCAGACCGCGCGCGCACCGAACACGGATTCGATGGAATCCGCGTGCAGCTGTCTCAGCATCCACGTCGCGTCCTCGGCAACCCCGCATTCGGCCAGCGCCATCATGCATGCAGCCTTTTCGTACGATTCGCGCGCCGATGCGAAGGCGAACTGCAGGACGCGAACCGCCTGGGCGGACTTCGTCCGGCCGAGCGTTTCGATCGCCTCGAGCCTCAACGCCCGGTTCCCGGCGCCCCTGGCCAGGTTCGCCAGGTCCGCAACGTGGTTCTCGCCAGCCAGCGGCTGAAGGAGCAGACAGGCGTTGCGGGCGATCCACCACTCCTGCGCCCCAAGGTAAGGCCGCAGAAGAGGAAACAGCGTCTTCGCGTCGGTCTTCGCCGCAAGGAGCGGAGCCAGGTTCATCGCCGGCAGATGTCCGGGAAACCGGCACAGCCTCGCCACGATGCCGGGCAGTTCTCCAGGCTTGCTAACCGGAATGTAATGCCTGCCGCCGAATATGAGCACATCCTCGTCGGGCGAGGCCTCGAAGGCCCACTTCACGGCCGCCGGAGCGCGTGGGTCGCCCTTTCTGACCATGGCGGCGAGCATTTCCACCGTGTCCAGCGCGTCAGGCGGAAAGGCAGGCAACCTGTCGTCCTCGCCGCAAAACGCCGGCGAAACCGCCGCTACCACCGCCGCCAATAGTATCCGGGAGACGCACGATAACGTCCCGCGTCGCGGAAGGCGCGGGACCCGCCAACCCGGAGAACCGGATCCGAAGGCTGGGGACCGGAAATCCATACCTGCTCCCGATCTCGACTTCCTGCAATCGGTTGCCGCTCCCCGCCCGGCCCTCTCCAAAAGTGGAGGCGGGAGGACCGTCGGCGAAGCGGCAGCACCCCGCGGCCAGACCGCTCCCCGTAAAACGATTGCGATTCCCTCTGCCTGCCCGCCCGGCTGTGCCGCGACCGGCCGCGTGCGGATGGCATCCATCTCCCTGTTCTTCAAGACGTCGCGGGCGAACCGGACAGTAGGAGAAAAACGCCGGCGGGGAGGCGGGTCGCCGTCATTTGAGCCGCGCCGGTTCGAAGACGACCTCGATCGGTTCACTCGCTATGGCGCCGGTCCACGCCTTTATGCCGAGCTGCCGCCCGTCCTGCCGGCTGAAGTAGAGGGCCGACAGCAGATATTTCCCTTTCAGATCTTTGAGCGCCGGATATTGCGCCGACGAAAAATACAGGCTTCGGGTCAGGCTCCCCTTCGGCGATATCTCCTGGAAGTCCAGTTCCGTAACGTACTGGGAGAAATCCAGGTCGAGGCCCTTCAGGATCCCGCCGTCGTCCGGAACAAGCAGCATTCCCTCCTCTCCCGGCTGCGCGTCCTTCCGCCTCAGCCGCAGCCTGAATCCCGTGTCCACCGACTCGTAGACGTGGATGCTTTCGGCCGTCGTATTCCTCAGCGTGAACGTCGTGCGGAACGAATTGTCCCCGATCGCGGCCGGCAGGAAGCCTCCGATTTCGATGGTCAGGCCCCTGCGTTCTTTAGGCAGATCCTCCCGCAGCAGACTCGGCCCGCCGCCTCCGGCGGACGACTCCGCCGCACGTTTCCTGTCCCACTCGCGGAAATAATCCGACTCCCTCAGCGTAGCGGGATGTTCGACCGCATGGCGCACGAGGTCAGCCAGCGAGTCGTCGTAGAAGTTCTGGGGGTGTGCGATCAGGTAGGCATTCGCGTGGCTGTCGCCGGTGCCTTCGGCGGTTTCCCACAGGAAAAAGATGCCCTTCGCGCCGTCCTCGATCATACCCTTGAGCACCAGCACCTGGGTCCGCTGGAACGCCTGGCGTCCCTTTATGATCTCCGACGCCTCCACCACCGCCGGCTCATACCGGCCGACCGGCCCAGCGGTCGGAAGTTTCTCCAGCTTACCCCGCAGGATCGCCTTGGATTTCCGTATCAGTTCGGCGGCTGTGTAGATCGGGATGGTTCTTCTGGAGGTTTCATCCTTTCCCCTTCCCCCTTCCATGATCCCCGTCGCCCCGCCCACGTTCAGGCCGCGGCGTGGCGATTCGGTTTTCGGCGGCTGGTCCCCGGCCTTCGTTTGCGCCTCTCTGTCCGCCGGAACTCCCGGCGCCGTTTTCGCCGGCTGTCCCTCCGGCCGGCTTTCCGCCGGGGGCTCCGGGCGCCGTTTCCCCGCCCCGGCATCTTCCGCAAAGCAACGGCACGGGAGGAATGCCTGGGAGAGGAAAGCGATAAGGAAGGCAGCCGGCGTGAGCTTCAATATGACGCCGGGCAGTATCCGCGCGGGATCGCCACTGCAAACGGGGGAACCGGCGACGCCAGGCTTCTGCACTGGGCGACGATTGTGCGCGATCTTCACCGCCGGCTTATCGCGCCATGGATGTAACCCGGACGCTGCCGCGCGCCCCCCCCCGACAGGAGCAGCCAGGCGTCCATCATCGGCCGGGTTCCCCTTCAGGTATCCGGCCGGGCACATCCCATACGTCGAACGTCGGGGGCATCCGGTCTGCCAGCCATGTCGCGCCAGACCGGCGACGTAGCCGGTATGGTCGGGGGAACATCCGGCATCCGCCAATAGCGCAGGCGACGCCCGCGGGGACGCATAGAGTCTCGCCATCCGTATCCGCCCTCCCCGCCCTCCACGCCCGCGATCCTCCGGCGGCGCCCTGCCGCGTACCCTGCTGGTCGCCCGCTGGCGCCCCCGCCCTGCCATTCGCAGGGAGGCGTCCGGAACGGGCCGCTTGCGGCCTTCCTGCCGCATCGCGCCGATCCGGACATATGCCAGCATCGTCCCGTCGCTGGCTGCGGTCAAGCGCAACGGCTTGAAAAACGCAGCCCCATCCGACACTAATGACGATAACGGAAGCAGCGTCGTAACGCCCTGCGTCCCAAGTCGGGCAGCCGGAGGGGGTGCTCCGTAGAGCGCGGGGGAGCGCCATGGATCGGCCAGCCAAGGCTGCCGGGACGGGAAGCGCGGGCGTCGGATGCAAATTCCGGAACACTGCGGGGAAAAGGGAGGGGCGGGGGATCGTGTTAGATATGGCGCCGCGAAAACGCAAACCGGACCCGCCAGATAGCATCCGGCAGGCGCGCCCGATAAAAGCCTATCCGAAAATCCCGGGCGCGACGCTTCGGGTTCGAGGCTGCCTCCTTTACTCTCCGGAGGCTTCTGAACGGGCTTTAAAGCCTATCCAAAAACTGAACGCCCGGAAGTCGAAAGCGCTCGCTTGCAAACTTTGTGCCGGCGGGTTTCCGGAAAGGCTCTTAGAGTCTATTCAGAAACTCCCGTGCCGCCCAAGGCTTTCCCGGCCGTCCGCCAGATCCGATCGGAGGTTTTTGGTCAGGTTTCTGAATGCCGCTCCGACGGTCGTGCATCGGGAAGGACGGGGCCGTGGCGCGCCGTGCGCCGGCAGCCCCCCCCGGCCGGGCTCCGCAAGTCCCGGGCGCGGCATCCTGTCCCTGCCTTCTTGTGCGATCGCGATCCTGAGCCTCATCCTTCACGCCAGCGGGATTCCTGCAGCGCGCGGGGGAGAACCGCACCCCTACTCGAAGGAGGCCGTATACGCACGGGTTGACGGCCGCCCCATAACCGGCGAGGACGTGGCAGACTTCATTGCCAGAGACAGGTGGGATGATGCGATCGAAGCCTATATCGAACGCTTCCTTACGCTTAAGGCTGTCTCCGAGGCTGGGATAGAGGTATCAGGCGAGGCGGTAGAGGCTCGCATCAGACGGCTGGCAGAAATGTACAGCGAAGAAAAAGGGAAACGTTACTCGCCGGAGACCATGATGGCGGACCTGAACGTGCTGCCCGAAGAGTTCCGGGCTGAGATACGGCGCGAGCTGTCCGTGTTTGAGCTGCTTAAGGCGCGCGGCAGGCTCGCTTCCGGCGCCGATATATCCGCCCAGCGGACGAAGGCGGTCATTAAGGCGTTCCTCAAGGAGCTGCGCGATGGGGCGGATATCGTCTCCGATCCGCAGCGCCTTGCGGCCGGGGAGGCGTTGCGGATAGACGGCAGATCAATATCGGAGCGCGAGATCCGCGACTTTGCCGTACGCTCCGCCGGCCCGCCAAACCGCGAGATAATAGCGGCGGCCGTAGCCTTCCTGAAAGACGTCTGGACCGTTGAGAACGAGCTCCGGCGCCTCGGCCTGGATTTCTCCCGGAATGACTTGGAAGCCCACATGGACCTGATAGGCAGGCGATTCCAGATCGAGACGGGCGCCGACGACCCGCGCAAGGCCGTGGAGATATTTCTGGCCAGCAAGGGATCGTCTCCGGACAGGCTCATGCGATCCCCGCGCTTCCGCCTCGATGCTATGGTCACGAAGCTTGCGGCAAGAGAAGTAATGGAGGATGACGCGCGCCGCGAGTTCGAGCGGAATCCGGGCCGCTACGGAAGCGGCGAGGTAAAGTTCGGGCACCTGTTCGTCGCGGTCACCGATGAAGAGGGCCGCTGGTTCGCGCCGAAGGGAGCCAGAACAGGAATCCCGGCGGTGGACAGGGCGGTCGAGGCGAAAAGGGCCAGGGCGTTTGAGCTGGGAAGGGAAAAGATCGAGCGATTGAAGCCCAAGGCCGAAGCCGACTGGGATTTGACCGTCGCGGAGCACTCCGACGACAGACAGACCTCGGCTTCCAAGGGGCAGTGGGGCGATTTCGTCGGAGCGAAGACGAAACCCAGGCCCCCGATGGACGCTTCCGTGATCCGCGCGGCGCTGGAGGCGGAAGTCGGGAGGGTCGTCGGACCGGTCGAATCGCCTTATGGCTGGCACCTTATAAAGGTTTTCGATCGCAGGCGGGTGGAGTTCGAAAAGGTCAGAGAACTGGCCCGCGCCGGCGCCATAGATCGCGCCCGCGAGGCCGTGATCAAGCGCCTCCAGTCGAAGACGCGGGTAGAATATCTGTTCTCCAAGTGAGGCGACACGCCAGGCGCGGCTTTGTTGCGTAAATATCGTAATGCCTTGATGTACAATGGGTTGAGGCGCGTTGTTCTGGCAAAGGTATTTGTGCGTAACGTATTGTTCCGCATGAAGTTGCGGCTTTAATTATGCAACAAAGCCGATAGTCTTTTAGAACCCGCCCCAGAAATCCTGTAGCTGCCAAGGCTCGCGGAATCCTACATGTCCGGCAGGGGAGGCGGTTGCGCTGTCGGTCCGCAGAAGCGGCTGTCAGAGAGGACGCGACGAAGCGGGCACGGATATGTACGCGCAGGCCTGCCTCCGCCGCTCTCTGAAAAAACGCTTGGGGTAAAAATCGCGAAAAGCGCCATCTGGTGGAAGCGTGTTCGCTCTGGAGGGCTGGGGTAAGCCCCATCGCTGTCCGAGCGAATCTCCCTCCCGTCCGGGGACATCGCAACCGGCTCCCGGCCGGGGGTTTTCGAACAAGCTCTTACTCCGTCGCGATCCGCACGAAGCGCTTGCCGGGAAGCTGGCGCGCGATCCCGCGGATCTCCAGCACCATCAGCGTACCGGCGACCTCTTGGGGCCTTAAACCGGTCTCGCGAATGATCTCGTCTATGTGGACCGGGGCATCCGAAAGCCTTTCGGCCACCGAGCGCTCGCGCTCGTTCAGTCCAGCGAGCTTGATCGCGAACAGGCCGTTCCGCGCCGCTGCCGCCTCGCCCGCCGCCGTCGCCGGCCCTCCGGATGCCGCCTCCGCCGGCCGCCCCGGCGCTGCCATTGCCAGCAGAGGCTTCGAAATCTCCTCGATTTCCCCCAGTATGTCGCCGACGCGTTCGACTAGCTTCGCGCCCTGTTTTATGAGTTTGTGGGGGCCGCGCGAACCAGGGGAGTCAACGGGGCCGGGGACGGCAAACACTTCCCTCCCCTGCTCGACCGCATGAGCCGCCGTGATCAGCGCGCCGCTTTTTTCGTCGCCCTCCACAACGACCACACCCAGCGACAGGCCCGATATGATCCGGTTGCGGCGCGGAAAATTCTCGGCCTGCGGACCGGCATCCAGCGGAAACTCGCTTATAAGCGCCCCCGAAGCGGCTACCCTCTCGGCGAGCGCCTCGTTTTCCGGAGGGTAGACGGATGCCAGGCCGTTCCCGAGAACCGCTACCGTCCGTCCCTTCTCGACGGACAGGACGCCTTCGTGCGCAGCTGTATCTATCCCGCGGGCCAGGCCGCTTACGACCGTAAGCCCGACCCGCGCCAAGTCGGCCGCCAGCCCGTGGGCCTGCCGCCGGCCGTAAGGGGTGCACCGGCGCGAGCCAACGACCGCGATGGACAGGGCGTCATCCTTCAGGAGCGAACCGCGGACGTAGAGGAGTATGGGCGGGTCGTAGATATGCCTGAGCTGCTCGGGATATTCGGACGATTCGAATATCAGTATCCTGACGCCGAGCTTTTCGCACCGCTCGATCTCGCGCTCCGCCCTCCCGTCCTCGCGAATCTTGACTATATCCCTCGCGGCCGCCTCGCGGATCCCTTCGACCTCAAGCAGCCTGCCCAGCGGCGCCGCGGCGGCGGCCGAGGCCGACCCGAAGACCCGTACCAGGCGCTTGAACGACTGCGGACCCACCTGCGATGCCAGGTGCAGTATCATGTGGGAGAGAAGGTCGAATCCTCCGGCCATTCGGAGACCTCGCTCTTCGGCTCCGGCGGGGCCGTCCCGCGCGCCAGCGCCCCCGCCGCCCTGCCCGTCCGCCTCCGACCGCTGATCGTTTCCCACGGTCACCATGGAGGCGACTTGCGCCTGACAGCCCCCGGCACCCCGAATCTGCTGCCTGCCGGCCATCGGCCGCAAGTCGCCGCCTCCCGTCATCCACCGCCCGACGGACGCGGGCGATCCTTCTCCGCGCATTGGGCCGGCGGGCGATCCCGCCGCATTCCGCGCCGGGGTGGAGCGGTCTTCAGCTTTCGCATCCGGCGGCCAGAATCCTGCCGACGGCATCCTCCGGTATATCGTCAAAGGTCCGGACCCTGCCCATCCCGACCGGCAGCACGAGGCGCAGCCGCCCGTCCCGCGCCTTCTTGTCCCGGAACATGGCCTCCCGGACAGCCGCGGGATCCACTCCCGATGCGCGGACGGGAAGGCCGGCGGCAACTATCAGCTTCTCGAGACGCGACGCGTCATCCGCCGCCCACAGCCCCCGATCCGCCGCAAGCCTGCCGGCCATCGCCATCCCGATCGCCACTGCCTCCCCATGAAGGTATTTGCCGTAGCCGGTCGCCGTCTCGATGGCGTGCCCGAAAGTGTGGCCGAAGTTCAGGGCCTCGCGCGGCCCGGACTCTCTTTCGTCCGCCTCGACTACCGATGCCTTGATCTCGCACGACCGGGCTATCGCCCCGGTCAGGACGTCCTCTCTGCGCGCAAGCAGCGCGGCCATGTTCGATTCGAGGAACGCGAAGAAGTCCGCGTCGGCTATGACCCCGTACTTTATGACCTCGGCGATACCTGCCTTCAGCTCGCGCTCGGGAAGCGTCTCCAGTGCCCGGACGTCCGCCACTACGGCGCGGGGCTGGTGGAAGGCTCCTATGGCGTTCTTCGCCTTGGGATGGTCTATCGCGGTCTTGCCACCGACGGAGGAATCCACCTGCGCCAGGAGAGTGGTTGGAACCTGAACATAATCTATGCCCCGCATGAAGGTGGCCGCGACGAAGCCGGCGACGTCTCCAATGACTCCGCCGCCAAGGGCAACGATGGTCGAACGGCGATCCAGACCGGTCTCGATGCACTGGTCGTACAGGAATGAGGCGATCTTGAGCGATTTGGCGCCCTCGCCCGGCGGTATCTCGACGGCGGCGCCTTCCATGCCGGCATCCCGCAGCGACGCGGCCAGCGCGTGACCGTACTTCGGTCCGACATGCCTGTCGGTCACTATGAGTATACGGCGGCCGCGCGCAACACCGGCGACGATCCGGCCCACCTCCCTTATCAGTCCGGGGCCGATCCGGATTTCGTAGCTCCTGGCGCCCAGGTTTACCTTCACAACGCGCGTTCCTTCGGGCACGCCGCTCTCCCCCTGCCTTTCTGCCCCGTGCCTGGTACCGGCAGAAACGATCCGCCGCGTCCGGCCACGCGAGCACCTTGCTTAGAGCCTATCAAAACTCCCCCGCCGGCCAGCAGGGATCGTTGAGCGTATAAGCTCCGCGCCGGAGGTTTTTGGACAGGCTCTTATCTGTCCCGGCAAAGCGGCCCCCTGATGGCCGCTGCCAGTCCCGCCCGGAAAAAAGCCGATGCCGCGCCCAGGCGCGACACGGGTACTTGCCGTCCCGCTTCGCGAGGAGACGGACGACCGACCGCGACGGCACGGTATCCAGAGGGACGCCGGGGAAGAATGGTAGCAACGTTGCGGGAAATCGCCAGCGACATACGCCGTCTCCCGCCGGCGCCGGGAGGGCGGCTTTAACCGCAAAGCCGGACGCGAGGCCCTTCCGGCTGATCGAGGGAAGGACCAGCCCGCCGGGAATAGCAGGGCGCCATCACCGGAGACCTTTCCGGGCGGTCCCTCCGGGCTGGCGCAATTTTTTCTAAAGTTACAGTCCGGATTTTCCGAAAACTAAGAATGGTTCATGTCTGATGGGCAGCCGAACGGACAGCCGCCGGACCTCCTGTCCGGATACGCTGCGGGAGGGGCCATTTCGAAGCCGGCCGAATTGGAGGGAGGATAATTCCGTGGCGCAAGCAAGCGGTAGCGACGACAGCCTTTTCGGAAACGCAAGGGCCGACTCAACGGGCTCGGTCATCTCGACAAAGCGTTCGCCCGCCTCGGCCGCCGGTCGCGTATTCCGCGAGTTCAAGTGGGGACTGCTCACTCTGTTCCTGCTCATGGTGGTGGTGGCAGCGCTGGTTTACGAGGGCGGAAGGCGCCGCGCGGCGAACGTGGCCGGAGCGGATCCTGGAACGGCAGCAGAATCTGAGATTGAGGGGAGCGAGACGCAACCTGCGGCTTCCGGAATGGGAGAACCGGAGCGATCGTCGCTGGCCCGGGATTCCGCTTCCGCGGCCCAGCCCGATCTGCCGCCCGATTGGGACGCTCCGCCTTCCCTCAACGGGAAAGAAGCGTCGCGGCCGGCTCAGCCTGCTTCGCCGGGCGCCCCGGCGGCGCCGGCGCGGGCGCAGGTCCCGACCCCGGCGACGGTGGCTCCGGCGCACAGGCAGCCCGCCTCCGCGGCCGCGGCGGCTGCGGCGTCCGGAAGCGATGCCGGCAGACCGGTCGAAAACTACACGGTCACGCCGGGCGATTCGCTGACAAAGATAGCCCGCCAGTTCTACGGCGCCGAAAAGGCCCAGCGCGGCATCGAGGCGATACTCGCCGCCAACGCGCCAGTCGTCAAAAACGCCAACCTGATACATCCGGGCATGACGCTGAAAATCCCGCCCCTGCCGGATGGCGGATCCGCGGCCGATACCGCGAGGCCAGGTTCGACCCCCGCCGCCGATAATTCCGGCCGCAAGGGCTCGATCCCGGCCTCGCAGTCCCACGCGACCGACCGCGAAGGACGGATCGTCTACATAGTGCAGAGCGGCGATTGTCTGGAGAGCATAGCCGAGAAGCTGCTCAAGGATCGGAGACGGTGGAGGGAAATCGCGGAGGCAAACAATATATCCGGGTCCCGGATCAGGGCCGGCCAGAAGCTCCTGGTCGCGGTCGCCCCCTCCTCGCAGACTCAACCGAAGACTTCGCCTTAGTATAAACCAGCCCCATCAAAGGGGATCGCGGCCCCGCAGGCCGCATCCCCCCTTCCCCAAACGGCCCGGGATGTCGAAAGATATCCCGGGCCGTCCTCTCGCCCGCTGAGCCCCGCGTCCGGATGCCGCGTGCGGAGCCGGCTGCGCATCGCGGGTTCCTATCTCCGCCGGCCTCTCACTCGTCCTGCTGATCGGCCTCCTCCACGGCCTCCCAGTCTATTTCGGCGCCCTCGTCGCGCGCCTTGGCCATCTCGCGATGTTTGGTGCACTCGATGCACAGAGTGGCGAACGGCAGAAACTGCAGGCGGGCCATCCCGATCGGCTCGCCGCACGCTTCGCATATCCCGTAGGTGCCGTTTTCTATCTTCTCGAGCGCTTTCTTCACCTCGGCTATGGTCGCCGATTCGTTCTCGACGATGCGCAGGATCATATCGCCCTCGGCCGCCTCGGTAGCCATGTCCGACTGGTCCTGTATCTGGACCACGTTTCTCTCTCTGGTACCCTGCACTCCGTTGTCAATGTTGCGTTTCAGGTCGCCCAGCTTCGCGAGCAGCGCATCGCGGATCTCCTCGATCTGCTCTTTGGTGAGCGGGAGCGGCGTCCGCGACTTCTTCCGCTCCGCCTTGCCGGCGGCGCCCGGCCTGGCGCCAGGCGCGCCCCTGGATCTTTCCGCCGCCTTGGCCCTCTTCGGCGGCGGCGCGGATCGCGCGCGCGCCGGGGACGGCGACCCTCCGGTCCGCCCGGCCTTCTTCTTTGCTTTGCCTGTCTTTCCCGCTTTTCCCGGCATATCGCTTTCCCTTTCATCTAACGGCCCCGTATGCGTACGCCCCCAGCCTCGACGTGAGGAGGGAGCGATCCGCCCGCGGGTGACCCGCCGGCGCACCGGACAGGGGGAAGGACCGCCGCGCCGGGCGCCACGGAAAGAACGATCCTGTCGGACGACACGGATAAGGATGCGATGCCCACCCGCCAGATGCGGGAGGCATTGGATGCCGCCGGCGTCAGGCTGGACCTGATAGGCTTCGACGCCTGTCTGATGGGGATGATTGAGGTCGCCTACGAACTGAAGGACATCGGCGCCTCCGTCATGGTGGCTTCGGAAAAGACCGAGCCCGGCCCGGGCTGGCCCTACGACACGATCCTCCGCGGGCTGGTCGCCAATCCATCCTGGACGCCGGCCCAGCTGGCCTCGCGCATCGTGGACGCATACTACGAGTCCTACGGCGGCGAGACGATGGCGGCGTTCGACCTGTCCCGCATAGGGTCGCTGGCCGAAGCGGTCTGGTCGCTGGCCGACGCTCTCCGCCTGGGCTGGAAGGACGGACCTTCCGCGGCACGCGAAGCGGCGGCGGAGGTGTTCCGGCGCTTCGACGGGGCGCTGATAAGGGAGCGGCACGGCGAGGCGACTCCCGGCGCACGCGGGCTGGCCATCTACATGCCGCGGAAGAAGTCCGAGTTCGACGCGGCTTACTGCGGAGAAACGATCCGTTTCGCCGCCGACGGGACGTGGGACGAGTTTCTCGCCGAGTATTACCGCTCGATGAAAGGTTCATGGGTCGAGACGGCGCGGCGCGAGGCGCAGGAATTCGCTACCGACCCTTGGGCCGGCAGGTTCGACCATGTGGACCTGCTCGATCTGTGCGCCAGGCTCGGCGGCCTCGAGGCCGGCGGTCTGCGCGCCTCGGCATCGCCCGACACCGGTCTTGCGCCTCTGACCGTAAACTTCCACGCATCCGCATACGGAGACGCCGCCGGGTCGGAGGACGGCAATGGGATGGCCGATCCCGGTGCGACGTTCGAGTACCTCTGGGATTTCGGCGACGGCACCTCTTCCGTGGAACGGTGCCCAGTCCATGTCTTCTCCGCACAGGGGACCTACCATGTGAAAGTCTCCGCGCGAAACAGCGCCGGAACCGTCAGGACGGCCTTTCTTACCGTCACCGTAATGAGCGGCGCGATGAACATCGAACGCGCCGCGATCAGGCTCGTGTTCAATAAGAACGGCAAGGATAGCATCTTCCTGAGCGGACCGCTCCCCTCCGGCCGCGCCCCCACAGGTGGCAAAACAATCATCCTCGATTTGGGCGGAGTCGTCGCCGCAGGGACCTTCGACGAGCGCGGGGGGTCCAAGGCAAGAGGACCGGGCTTCCGGATCGCGGTCAGGGGCGGCGCGTTCGTCGCGAAATTGAAGTGCGGCGACTGGAAGGACGAGCTGAAGGACGACGGTCTGGCTGACGAGGACGCGCGTTCCAAGCCGGCCGAGGTGCCGGTCCTCATGACTCTCGGGCCGGAGCAGTACATGGGTTCCGTCGCCGGTACTTGGACCGCCAGAAAATACCGCAAGGGGATGTTCGTCGTTAAGTGATATCCAATGCGGGACATGCAGATCCCCGTGTGTGGGGAAGAACTTGGCGGCTTCCTCACCGCCCTTCTTTCTCGATTCCGCTCCATGAGCCTACCTATGGTGGTCTATGCCCTTAGCTGGCACAATATATGGCAGCAAGTTCCCGCGCAGGGACATTTTCGCAGGATATTATGCCCTCCCTTGAAAATGGAGGGGCGCAAATGTAACCACATAAAGCAGGTTATGTCCTGAGTAGGGGGGCGGAGGCGTCTTCCGCACACTGTCCAAAGCGGGTCTCGCAGGCAAAAAATTTTCTTCCGCCCAGCTGGATCGGACTTGGAAACTTAATCTGAAAGAGGAAAAAACGAAGATCGCCATACGTATCGTCAGCACACTATTAATCGTATATCCTCCTTCTCCAAATGCTACTGATTGATAGTTGCAGGACTCTTTATGCACGTTGTGCGCAACGGCAGGGGGTTGAAAATTTTTTGTTAAAAAACTAATTGCATTTACTTTAACTGCCGATAAAGATTTAAGGCATCCTCGTTAACGTTCGGGGGCGTATTTGCACGCAGCGAACTGGAGGATTAGGGTTTTGGGGTGGAAGTGTCGCGAGAGGGCACGGGCATTTTTCCCGCGCGCTTTCGCCGAATCAGGGAAACACAGGTCTGGAGGGGGTAGCCGCAGGGTTCCGGCGGATTCCGGTTGGAGAGCGGATCTCCGCCAGGAGCGCAGACGCGGCGAGGGAAAAGGAGGAGGATCATGAGGCGAGCTTCGTTATGGATCCCGGCCCTGGCGGTGATCCTGATGCCGGCCATGGCCGGAGCGGGAGAGGATCTCTCCGCCACGGTGAAGAAGGAAGTGGAAAATTACCTGGCCACCCGCGGAGGAGCGGCTGGGGAGGGGGGCGTGTCCGTCGGATGCGGGAAGCTGCAGATCGGCGGCCTCGTTCAGGCGTGGTTCCAGTACACGCAGAACGACAACAAGAGGAACTGGCGTTACGACGACGACCCGACGCTGTACACCGGCAGCCATCCGCCGAACGAGATGAACGATAACGACACATTCCTTGTCCGGCGGGCGGAGATATCGCTCCAGGGCAGGATCTGTCTCTTATACACATCT
>JAOACM010000395.1 GCA_026417845.1 Planctomycetota bacterium
ACCTGCGGGGGTCGCGCCCCGGGTACATATCCGGTCCGCGTCTTCCGAACCGGGCGGACGAAGAAGGCGGATCAGTCCTCCAGGACCCATACATTCCGAACGCCACGGTTGCGGCCATGCACCCGGAAGACGGGAGCCCCCGCAGGCCGCCTGACGGTTATCCGTCCCCCCCCGGCGGAGCGGGCCGGACTACGCCCGGGTCAGGTGCCTGCGGCAAACGCGACGCCTCCAGTCGCTTGCGCGCGCCGCCCTTTCGTGTTACCTGAGAAGCGATTTCCGTGCACCCAGGAAAGAATGCCGTATGCGCCGCGGCCGGCCGGAGGAAGGAACGGCATCCCGCCGGGCCGCCGCGGCTTTGTCGAAGGGGGAGAGGTGGAGCCATGAGCGATCCGACGGAAACGACCGCCCTGGGCAATGGCATTACGAGGGTGATAGGGCGGAGCCTCAAGGAGGTGGATCCGGAGGTCCACAGGGCGGTGATGGGCGAGGTCTGGCGGCAGCGGAACAATCTCGAGCTTATCGCCTCGGAAAACTATGTCAGCCGGGCCGTCATGGAGGCGACCGGCTCGGTGATGACCAACAAGTACGCGGAAGGGTACCCCGGGGCCAGATACTACGGCGGGTGCGAATTCATGGACGAGGTGGAGCGCCTTTGCATTCAGAGGGCGAAGGCGGTCTTCGGGGCCGAGCACGCCAACGTCCAGCCGCATTCGGGGACACAGGCCAACATGGCGGTCTATCAGGCGCTGCTCTCGCCGGGCGAGGCGATACTCTCGATGAGCCTCGCGCAGGGCGGCCACCTCTCGCACGGGCACGCGCGGAGTTTCTCCGGCCATATCTACCGCGCCTTCAGTTACGGTCTGGATCCGGCCACCGAGCGCATAGACATGAAGCAGGTCGAGCGGCTGGCGATAGAATGGCAGCCGAAGATCATAGTCTGCGGCGCCAGCGCCTACCCCAGGACGATAGACTTCGAAGCCTTCCATAATATCGCGGAGAAGATAGGCGCGTATCTCATGGCCGATATCGCCCATATCGCCGGCCTGGTGGCCACGGGGCTGCATCCCGACCCCATCCCATACTGCCAGATTGTGACGGCCACCACGCACAAGACGATGCGCGGACCGCGCGGAGGCATAATATTGTGCCGCAAGGAATTCGCCCGGCAGATAGACGGCGCGATCTTTCCGGGCATCCAGGGCGGCCCGCTGATGCACACCATAGCGGGCAAGGCGGTGGCGCTCAAGGAAGCCATGCAGCCGGAATTCCGGGACTACCAGCGGCAGATACTCGCCAACGCCGCCGCCCTCGCAAAGCGCCTGGCCGGGCTCGGCCACAGGCTCGTCTCAGGCGGCACCGATAACCATATGATGCTGGTGGACCTGCGGAGCTCGGTGAACATGAGCGGCAAGCAGGCGGAAACGCTGCTGGACAAGGTGGGCATAACGCTGAACAAGAACCTCGTCCCCTTCGATCCCAGACCGCCGGCCGAGTGCAGCGGCATCCGCATCGGCACGCCGGCGGTCACCACGCGCGGCATGAAAGAAGAACAGATGGAGAAGATAGCGGAGATGATTGACGCCACGCTCCGCAATCCGGGCGACGAGAATCTGCACAGGAGGATACGCAGGCAGGTTCTGGAACTGTGCGAGGGGTTCCCGATATACGCCGATTGAAGGCGGCGATGCGCTGCTTCGGGAGCGGGCCGGGGCGGTTGCGCTGTTTCCGTGGGAGCGGTTATCAGAGGGAACGCGTCAGACGGCGGAATTCCCCGCCGCCGCATTCATTGTCGCCACCCCATCCCGATCTCGTCCAGGCGGAAGGCGTTCTTCAGCACCTTTACGTCGGGCGCCCCCTCCGGATGCATGAGGACGGACACCACGTCAAACCTGTATCGCGCATTGCCCGGAAGCCGCCTGGCCCGGATATACCACATGGCGGCCCGGGCCATCCTCGCCCGCTTGCGCGTATGCACCGACTCGGCCGGCGCGCCCTTCGACTCCGTCCTCCGCGCCTTGACCTCTACGAAAACCGTCGCGCCGCCATCCTCCGCTACGATATCCAGTTCTCCCGCCCTGCAGCGGAAGTTCCGTTCGACGATCCTGTATCCCAGCCGTTCCAGCTCTCTGGCGGCTATCTCCTCTCCCTCCGCTCCGATCTTCTGTCTCCACCCCCCGGAGCGGGACGTCCCCGCAGCGCCGCCGCTCCCGTCGCCGTCGCCGTTCCCGGAGGCTCCGGCGATTTTCCCGGGGCGCGAAAAGATGCGCCGCAGCCAGCCGAGGAAGTTTCCCATATTATCGGACTTCGCTCCGACGATAGGATGCCCGCGCCGCCGGCGGCGGATCGCGCCGGGGTACGGTCCCGGCCGCCGTCACGACGCGGCGACCCGGGTGCCGGGATCGCATCCGCCGCGGTCGTAATCGTCCGCCGCGCCCGGGCAGCATCTGCTGTCAGTAGCGGTGCGCCCGGACGGGAGAATAACTGCGCGGCCGCAAATGGATAGCTCCGCCAGTCGCGCCCCGACATAGAGCCCATCCGGGGACCTCCGGCGCGCAGCTTATACGCTCAGCGAGTCCCTCTGTCCGGCAGGAAGTTTCTGGACAGGCTCATATGGGACGGCAGACAATTAACCCCGGTCGGAACGCCGCCGGCGCGCGCCCGTCTGCCCCGGGCGAAGGAAGCAATCCTCCCCCCTACCTGTCTTCCGGCCCCCAGCCTCCAGGAGGACGGTGTTTGATCCTTATGGCCTTGGACGGACAGTTGGCGGCGCACCAGTCGTTGTCCCTGATGCATGGGGAAGCTCCCTTGCGCGCGATCGCCGCCTTCCCGCCGCGCATCTCGAATATTCTGCTCGGGCACCCCTCGGCACATATGCCGCAGCCCATGCATGCCTCGCGGTCGAGGGTTATTATGATTTCGTCCTCCTTCACCCGTTCGACAATCAGCGATCCGCGGTCGGGCATGCCCGCGCATTCCCTTTCGATCCTGACGACCTGCAGCGTATTGGCCGCGCCCTTCGTACCGAACGGTTCGCCGTAGAGTACGAGTATGGAGTCGCCGCGCCTGACCAGGCCGGCTCTGGCAGCCGCTTCGGTCGCGCTCTCGACCAGCTGCTCCCTCGACGATACGCCCCTGCCCAGCACCGGCATGACTCCCCAGTACAGGCACATGGCGCCGATATGTCTTTCGTTTGGGGTGACGGCCAGGATGGGGGCCGAGGGGCGGGCTGAGGCCGCATATCTGGCCGTGGCTCCGGTCATGGTGAAGACGACCATCGCGCGGATGCCCATGTCGCGCGCTATCCGCTCGGCGCCGAGGCTCAGCGCATCGCGCAGGTTCGATGCCCGCATGGTCCGCGAGCCGCGGTCGTACATGCCGTTCTCCCTCATGTACGCCTCGGCCGCCTCCGCTATCTTCGCCATCGTGGCCACCGCCGCGACGGGGAACTGTCCGGAGGCCGTTTCGCCGGAAAGCATCACAGCGTCTGTCCCGTCAAATATCGCGTTCGCTACGTCCGACACCTCCGCCCGCGTCGGCCGCGGCGAAGCCGTCATGGACTCGAGCATCTGGGTGGCAGTTATTACGGGCTTGTCCATGGCGTTGGCCGTCGCGATCAGCCGCTTCTGCACCAGCGGCACCTGTTCGGCCGGTATCTCGACGCCCAGATCTCCCCGCGCTACCATCGCCCCGTCGGCTATCTCCAGTATCCCGCGCAGATGCTCCACCGCCTCCGGCTTTTCTATTTTGGCGATCAGCAGCGGCGGAGCCGGCTCTGCGTTCAACCGTTTCCGCACCTCGACCAGATCCGAAGGCGAGCGGACGAAGGAAAGGGCCACGATATCCACGCCGTTCCTCAGCCCCCACTCCAGATCGGCGAAATCCTTCTCCGTCACGCTCGCGGCGCTGACCTTCACGCCAGGCAGGTTCAGCCCCTTCCTGGATTTCAGAAGCCCGCCCCGCAACACCCGGACCCTGACCTCCTGCCCGGCCGTCTCCAGGACCGCGACTTCCAGTTTGCCGTCGTCGAGCAGCAGCCTGTCGCCGCGCCTGACGTCCCTGGCCAGATATTCGTAGTCAACGGGGATGCGACCCGGGGGAAGCGGCGGGGCGGCGCAGGAAAAGACGACCTCTTCTCCATCCTTCAGCTCGATGCCGCCGCCTTCTATCTGTCCCATCCTGATCTTCGGGCCGCAGAGGTCCTGCAGTATCCCGACCGGCTTGCCGACGCGGGCGGAGGCCGCGCGGATATTTCGCAGCCTGGCGCCATGCTCCTCGTAATCCCCGTGCGAGAAATTCATGCGGGCCACGTCCATGCCGGCCCGGATCATGCTTTCGAGCACCTCGACCGAATTGGACGCCGGTCCTACGGCTGTCTCTTA
>JAOACM010000396.1 GCA_026417845.1 Planctomycetota bacterium
CCGCCTTCGAAGCCATCGAAGGCATAGCAGGGGTGGAGCTCGCCGACACGGCCGCAGTGGCCAACTGGTACTGCAACTGGCGCAGGGGCCGTGCCATCCGCGAATTTCTCGCGAAGTGACGCCCGGAGCCGGCGGGGCGATGAATGTCCTTTGCGTATACCTGTTCAGAACAGCCGCTGCTCCCCAAGTCCTTGTTCGTTCGGTCGAAGCGTCGGCCAGAAAACACCAACCACTATCCAAGCCTCGGGATGTTCAAGAGTGGTACCGACGAAAAAGTGTGTATCCTTGTCGGGGCCGCAAAGTTCTCCCAAGAACTTCTCCCGCACTTTTTTTGCCGCGTCCTCGTGCAACAAGCCCCTGTCTACAAGCTTCCAAAAAAGAGCCCCTACCTCCCAGTCCTCAATCATCATTCGATGCCCTTTGCATCGAGTATCAACGCACTCGAACTCATAATGAAACTTGAAGGGCACCTTCCGTGGGGGCTCTTTGCTGACCCCCCGAGTCTCCCAAAGTCTAGCTTGGCGAAGCGTCGCCTTGAACCTAGGCTTCCAATCGGGATCGTCCGGCGATATTACGAGATCGTGAACTTTCCTCGGCTTAAAGATGCCAAGGGACGTACGATCTGCTTTCCAGCGGTCCTTCAGGTCTTCAATGGAGCGCGCTTTATTCTTCAGAACGTAACGGGCACGCTCTGCCCAGTTATCCCCGGGCCCGATCGGCTCGCCGAGAATCCGGATTGTGCTGCAATCCGGTCTGTAACTTTCTTTGCGAACATCGCGGTTCCCATGTTTCTTCGCCATTACCTCGATCCACTGGTACTTCTTGTATTGTTGGCTGAACGGGAGATCACGAAAGTTGATCGGATAAAGGCGGATGAAATCTCCCGCTTCCGTAACGCCAGCCGTACAAACTAGCTCGTCGTATCTTGCTGATGGAATAGGATACGTCTTGATGGTAATAAGCACTTTGATCTTCCGATATTCTCGGTCCTCGGCGGTCACAGGTGTATCACCTTCAATCCCGTCTCCGCCGCCAAAGCGGCGGCCAAGCGGCCGCGGTGGCAGAGCCGCGGGTCTTTCTCCATGCATAGGAGGACCGAAGGCGTCCGGCGCATGGCATCGCCCACCGCCAGTACTTCGGCCCGACGCGCCGGTAACACCACCCGCTCGTACCGGTCGAGGAGACGGCGGTACGATTCGAGGCCGTCCAGACCCGCGCGCCAATTGTCCGGTACTCCAAGGACTGGCGCGGGACGATATCGGATCCCGAGTTTCTTGCAGAACTTGCCCAGTCGCGCCTTGGAAAAGCCGTACTTGCGGGAAACCGGATTCGCCCGCACGTCAATGACCGCGCGTATACCCTCCTTCAAAAGGAGGTTTAAGAAGGACTCAGCGGATCGCCCCTCGTAGCCGATCGTATAGACGGCTGGAGGGACATCCTCTGCAGGGGGAATTCGTCCCCGTCGGAGATCGGTCAGTTCGCTTCTGGAGGCATACCATGGATATCGCACGTAAACGTCCCTGACCAAGTCCTGTTGCCCCATCTTTCCGTAGCGTCGGATGATATCGGAGACGGCGGCCGTAACGGATGGCGGCAGGGTCGCGGTTTCCTTCCCGACGAGGTCGCGAGTCCGATCGCGCAGGGCGACCATATTCTGGCGTGCCTCGACATATCCATTCCGTCGAAGGTCATTCAGGTCCCGGTAAAGCGTGAACGAGAACGGGCCGAAGTTGTACGGCACGAAGTCGTAGAAGCCGGTATGCCCGGCCAGCGCGGTTTCCTGGCGCAGGAGGAACACGAGTTTCACGAATATCGTCGGGGGCAACGGCCCGTCGGCGCGCGAGAGGAGGCTCAGGATTATTTTCTGTCGCGTGAGCACGGACGCTCTCCTTGCCCGCAACCGTTCCGTCTTCCCGTCCCGCCATGACGCATATTATCCGCCTCAAGCCGGGCCGACAATTCCTGATTCCCGACGCCTCGCGCTTTCCCTGAACCGGGCGCATGGCCGTAAATGCGGATGCCGGTCAGACGATTCGAGAACCGTCGGAGGTAACCCGCGGAGGCACGGGTGGGAGGCGACGGCAGGCCAGCCTTTCCCTCAAAGCGCTTATGTAAGCCCGCATCCGACTTTACAGCTGCAGCCATGCATCTTCCTGAGCCGCCGCGTCCTGTTGTATCTTGCCGAAAACCGTCCGCCCGTCTAAATCCCAATGGTTGGGGATCGGCGGCATCGCGTAGCCGCAGGGGGCGCCGGGCGCTTGCGCCAGCGGGCGGAAAGCCGATCGAAGGCGGCACCTTTTCCGGAAGACGCGGAGGCAATAAGAGCCTGTCCGGAAACCTGCCTCCGGGCGGCGTGAACCGCTGAGCGTATAAGCCGAGCGCCGGAAGTTTACGGATGGACTCTAATCCGTGGAAAGGAGAGACCCCATGTCCGGTGAAAAATCGGTTCGCGCGGCCGTGCGCAAGGCCGTGGAGTCGGCGCGCGTGGTGGACATGCACACCCACCTTTACGAGCCGCGGTTCGGCGGGTTGCTGCTGTGGGGGATTGACGATCTCCTGACGTACCACTACCTGATCGCCGAGCTGTTCCGGGCGAGGCCGGACCTCGCTTACGACGAGTTCTGGAAGATGCCGAAGCCGGCGCAGGCGGAACTGATATGGAAGGAACTTTTCGTCGAGCGGTCGCCGGTCAGCGAGGCGGCGCGGGGGGTGGTCACGTGCTTGGAGGCGCTGGGCGTCAGACCCGGGCCGAAGGCGCTCGCCGAAGCCAGGAAGATGCTCGCCAGGCGGAGGGTGGAAGACCATATTGACCGCGTGTTCGAACTCGCCGGCGTGGAAAAGGCAGTCATGACGAACGACCCGTTCGACGACTCCGAGCGCGCGGCGTGGCTGGCCGGGAAGGGGCTGCGCGACGACCGCTTCGTCGCGGCGCTCCGCATAGACGCGCTTCTCAACGACTGGCCGGCCGCAGCCGCGAAGATGCGGGCAATGGGATACGAGATATCCGGTGGCGAATCGGGGCCGGACGCGGCTGGTGAGCGCGAGGTTCGGCGCTTCCTGGCCGACTGGAAGGCGCGGATGAAGCCAGCCTACCTGGCCGCCTCGCTGCCGCCGAAATTCTTCTGGGATGGGGACGATATTCCGTCCGGCGCGCCGGCGAAGGCGGCGGCACAGGCGCGGGTCTTCTCGCGGTGTCTGCTGCCGTTCGCGGGGGACGAGGGTCTGCCGGTCGCGATGATGATCGGAGTGCGCAAATCGGTCAACCCGGCGCTCAGACTGGCTGGCGACAGCCTGGGCAGGGCCTCGGTGGAGGACATCGAGGCGCTGTGCCTGCGCTGGCCCGCCGTCCGCTTCCTGGTCACGCTGCTGTCGCGCGAGAACCAGCACCACCTTTGCGTGGCCGCCCGCAAGTTCGGAAACCTCACGCCTTTCGGCTGCTGGTGGTTCCTGAACGATCCGTCCATAATCAGGGAGATGACCGCGGAGCGGATCGAGCTTCTCGGTCTTTCCATGATTCCGCAGCACTCGGACGCCCGCGTCCTGGACCAGCTGATCTACAAGTGGCGCCATTCGCGGGAAGTCATCGGCGAGGTCCTGGCAGACAAGTACGCGGCGCTGGCGGAGGCGAAATGGCCCCTGAGCGCCGCGAAGATAAAGGAAGACGCGGACAGACTGTTCTCCCGGAACTTCCGCGAGATCGCACGCATATAGGGGACTCGCACAGGGGGAGTACCGTTCGCCGGATCCGTTTCCGCCCGCCGCGACTCTGGGGGCCGCGTAATGAGACGGCACGACACGGCAGGGCGCATCTGGACCGTATCGCGGCCGATGCCGGATGTCGCGGCAGGCAGCGCGTCGCCGTCCCGTCGCGCGCCCCGCGGCAAGGTATCCGAAGGTAGACTTTTAGAACCCATCCAGAGACCTCCGGATGGAGGGGGGGCAGCCCCGATCCCAAGCTCCGCCCCGAGGTTCTTCGGCAAGCTCTCAACTCATGCTTTGCCGTATGTTGCGGCAAAAGCATCAGGAGTTTCACCTGCTCTTATGTACGGGGAATCGCTGCCTCCCATTAAGAGAACCTGTCCGGAAACTCCCAGCCGAGGCGGCAGGGCTTGCTCGCGCATAAGCCGCGCGCCGGAGGTTTTTGGACAGGCTCTAAGAGTTTATCCGAAAACCTGCCCTCGCGAGGCTTATAGCTCTGCGATCTCGACTTCGCGGCAGGAAGTTTTGGGACAGACTCTAATCATCGAGCGATAAACCTGAACCTGAGCCCCACGCAGACGAGCGGCGAAGCTGCAACAATTGTCAGCAGAGAGATATCTATGCTGGGGGAAACCT
>JAOACM010000397.1 GCA_026417845.1 Planctomycetota bacterium
CCCCGCCGGCCCCGCCGGCCCACAGCATCGTCCCGGCCTTCAGGAACGGCCTAGCCAGCGCCAGCACCAGCAGGAAGACCGCTATGCTGCGCAGTATCAGCAGAAGCAGATCCTGCATCCGGACCTTCTTCTGCTTCTCCATCTTCAGATATCGCATCGCGGCGAACGGTATGATCCGTCGCCTCAGCCGGTGCAGCAGTTCGATGATCAGCGGGATGGAGACCGCTACCATCGCCGCGAGCATCCATGGATTCAGGAAGTACGCGAGCATGATCAATAGTGCCTCACGCGAGTCCGGCTGGCCAGTATCCGCGTTATCGCCGCGTCAATGGGCTGGTCGGTGACGCACTGCCACATGTCGAACCGCAGCCGGCGGCAGGCATCGCGCAGCTCTTCCAGATGCCTGGCACGCTCCTCCAGGTATATTCCCCGCAGGTCGCTCGGATCGCAGACCAGCCTCCCGGTGTTTTCCATCCCTTGGATGATGGCCGGACCGGCGAACGGAAAATCGCGTTCGTAGGGATCGGCCACATGCAGGAGCAGCACGTCGTGCCCGTCGAAACTCAGCCGGTTCAGCCCGTAGGCGATCGGCCCGACATCATCGAGGAAGTCGGATATTATGACCACCATCCCGCGGCGCTTGAGCTGGGCGGCGACCTTCCCGAGCGCCGTACCGACCATCGTGGCGCTGCCGGGGGTCGCGTTTTCCATCGCCTGAACCATGCTCCGGTAATGGCCGCCGGTCCCCTTCGGCGGGATGCCGACGCGAACGTCGCTGTCGAACAGCGTAAGCCCGACCTGGTCCTGCTGGTTGATGAGAAGCCATGCCATGCTGGCCGCGATCGTCGCGCCGTAATCGTACTTGGACATTGGCCCGCCGTCCCGGTAGAGCATGGATTCGCTGCAATCGAGCACGAACTGCGCTGCCAGGTTGGTCTCCTGCTCCTGCTGTTTGATCACGTACCGGTCGCTCTTCGCGTACACCTTCCAGTCGAGACGGCGCAGATCGTCGCCGGGCGAGTACGGCCGGTGCTCCGCGAATTCTATGGACAGCCCCCGGAAGGGGCTCTTGTGCAGCCCTATCATGTACCCCTCGACCACGCGCCGGGCGCGCACGTCGAGGCCTTTGAGCGTGGAAATGACCCGCGGATCGAAGTAATGCCTTGCCTCGCGGACCTTTTCTTCCGTCAGTTCCGCCATCTCTCCTCCGGCCGAATCCCCCGAACTTCGCCTTTTCGAACCGTTCCGGTCCCGCCTCCCCGCACGGCTCGCACAACACGCGCCGGAAGGCGCGCCGTTACGGAAGTCCAGCCCCCTCCGTTCCGCCATGGCGGCGACGCCGCCCGTCCGCGCGTCCTCTGCGGAGCCGGGACCGCGCAAGGACGTTACGCGCGCCGGCCGCCGGAGGCCCGCGCAGCCTCAACTGACGGCCTTCATCAGCTCCTCGACGAGCTTGAACGAATTCACGCCTTCCGCCTCGGCCGCGAAGTTCGTGACGATGCGGTGGCCCAGTACCGGCTTTGCCACGGTCTGTATGTCGGCTACCGTGACCTCCGTCCTGCCGTCCAGGATCGCGTTGGCCTTGCCGCCGAGAAGCAGGTTCTGCCCGGCGCGCGGCCCCGCCCCCCAGCTCACCCACTTGTTGATGAACTCTGGCGCCTCCGGTCTCCCGCGGCGCGTCATGCGAACCATCTTCAGCGCGTACCGCTTGACCTCGTCGGGCACCACGACGCGCCGGACGAGACGCTGGAGGTCCAGTATCTCCTGCGCCGTCAGGACCGGCTCGATCTTCGCCACGTAGTCCGCCGTGGTCAGGTCCAGTATGCGGATCTCCTCGTCCTCGGAAGGATAATCCACCATGATCTGGAACATGAACCGGTCGAGCTGCGCCTCCGGCAGCGGATATGTTCCCTCCTGTTCGATCGGGTTCTGCGTAGCCAGCACAAAGAAGGGCGGATCGAGCGTGTAGCGGGTTCCGCCGGCCGTCACCTGCTTCTCCTGCATCGCCTCCAGCAGCGCCGCCTGGGTCTTCGGAGGGGTCCGGTTGATTTCGTCAGCCAGCAGGATGTTGGTAAATATCGGGCCGCGCACGAACTTGAAGACCCGCTCGCCCGTCGTCTTGTTCTCCTGGATAACCTCGGTACCGATTATGTCGCTGGGCATCAGGTCCGGGGTGAACTGGATGCGCTTGAAGTTCAGCGAGAGGCTTTCGGCGAGCGTGCGCACCATCAGCGTCTTGGCCAGGCCGGGAACGCCCACCAGGAGGCAGTGCCCCTGGGCGAAAAGGGCGATCATCAGCTGTTTGACAACCTCCTCCTGTCCGACGATGGCTTTGCGCATCTGGCCTATTATCCTGTCGTGCGCCTCCTTCAGATGTTTGACCTTCGCCACCTCATCGGAGGTCCACGGTCGGCCCGGTTCCCCGGCATCGGACTCCCTCGCGCCACCGGACGGCGCCCCGGGGGAAGCCGGCGTCGCCGACCGGACATCCTCGGCCCTGGCCTCGCCAGCGGGTACCGCGAACACCCCGCCGCACTTGCGGCACTTCAGCTTCTTGCCGGCCGATTCGTCGCCCACCCTGTACTTCGCGCCGCACTGACAGGTCGCCTCGATCATCGCCTCACCCTCCAGACCTCGTCCGGCGCAGGATGCTCCTCAGGCGGCGGTTCCCCTCCTCGGGACTCAGCCTGCGCGCGGTATCCTCGACCAGCCTCCGTATTATCTCGTCCACCCTCGCCAGCTCCGCCGTGCCGGCTCTGTAATCCGGAATCAGCCGATGCCGCAACACCGGCATCGCCAGCTCCGCTATGTCGCTCCTGGTCGCGTACTTCCGCCCCCTGACGATCGCCAGCACCTTGGCCGCGCGCAGCAGACACTGGCCGGCGCGCGGACTGGCGCCCCACCTGAGCTGCTTGCCCACCGCGCCGGAGGTGTCCGGTTTGCCGGGCCGGCTCCCCCGGACAAGTTCCACCGCGAACCGCTTGACCGCCGGCGCCACCGGCACCAGCTTCGCCAGCGCCTGCATCTCAAGTACCGTCGGCCCATCCAGCACCTGCTTCAGATCAGGCACCCCAAGCCCGGTAGTGGCATCCAGGATGGCGGACTCCTCCGCCTCCGAGGGATAATCCAGCTCGATATACATCATGAACCGGTCCAGCTGCGCCTCGGGCATCGGGTAAACGCCCTCGGTCTCCAGCGCGTTCTGCGTGGCCACTATCATGAACGGGTCGGGGATCCGGTGGCGCACCCCACCGAGCGTGACCCACCGCTCCTGCATGACTTCGAGCAGGGCCGACTGCGTCCGTGGCGGGCTGCGGTTTATCTCGTCGGCCAGCACCAGGTTCGCGAAAACCGGCCCCTTGAAAAACCGGAACTCGCGCACCCGCTTGTCGGGAGATTCCTGCAGCACCTCCACGCCCAGTATATCCGTCGGCAGAAGGTCGGGCGTGAACTGGATGCGGCTCTCCGTAAGGCCAAGCACCCGCGCAAGCGACTTGCCAAGCAGGGTCCGGCCGAGCCCGGGGACGCCGCTCAGCAGCACGTGCCCTTCCGCGAACAGCGTCACCAGAAGCTGCTCGACCGCCGCCTCCTGCCCTATGACGGCCTTCCGTACCTCGGCGAGGACTTTATCGAACCGTTCTTTGAATTCTTCGATCTCGATTGGCATATCGTTTCCTGTCGAACGTTTGACTGCGCCAGGGGAACCACAATCCTGCTCAGGTTCGCCCGCCTCCGCGCTAATCAGTATTCAACTCCCTTCCTCTCACGAAGAGGAAAAGAGCAATGTGCTGGAGCGAATCTTCCAGATCGCATACTAATGGTGCGCTCATTGTGAATCTCCGTGATCGCCACCGCAACTTTAAATTTCCAATATGAATACACCTGGCATCGCAAGGCATTTTGCCAAAACCACCCGCAATCTCATAAGGCGACGACTTGTCCATTTATACTCGCGCGCCGGAGAACAAGCCTCTCCCCTGCAAAACTCATCTCCGCGCAAGATAGTCTGAGGCATCAGCAATTTTTGTACAAAATGGCCCATAAAAACCAAGCGCAACTTTGAATCTTGTCCTTTACATTACTACACTAACAGGCAATAGACTTGGAAGCTCGAGTTCGGCAAGTTCGGGCAGTTCCGTTACGCAATCCTTTGGCAAACAAAGACTTATGTAACGAAAGGGCTACGCTTGCGCTTTCATCCAGGCTGTCCTCTGGCAAAGTTTTATCGAAGAACGCAACTAATGTATTGACAAGAGCTTATATTACAAAAAACGATGCCTTCCATAGGCTCGCTTCGAGGAAAACCCACCAGACTGTTAGGC
>JAOACM010000398.1 GCA_026417845.1 Planctomycetota bacterium
CAGGGTACATATCCGGTCAGCGCCATTCGAACCGGGCGGACGGAGAAGGCGGATCAGGCCTCCAGACCCCATACATTCCGAACCCCGCAGTTACGGTCATGCACCCTATGTGGCAGGGCGTGCCCTTGCGCAATTCGCTGCGCGATGGCCTGCCTCATGGGGCAGGCTGCGGCGCAATTGATCTTATCGGCTCCCCGGCGTCCAGCCTCGTCGCGTGGGCGGGCCGGATAATTGTTTGCCGTGCTCATATGTAGAGTTGCAGCGGGTCGAGCGAACCCATTCGCAGTAACGCCATTGTGGCACCATTCAGGCACACTGCTACAGTAGCGCCGCCCGGACGAGGCAAACAATTACCTCCGGGCGGGAGGGAAAGCAACCCTGATTCCTGAACTCCGCGCCAGGGGTTCCGTGAAAGGCTCAAAGTATCAGCATGCAGTCGCCGTAACTGTAAAAACGGTAACCGGCCCTTTTGGCATGTTCGTACCTGTCCAGGATCCATCCTATGCCGTCGGTCCGCCCGGGCGAGGCAAAGGCGCAGACGAGCATAAGGAGGGTGGATCGCGGCAGGTGGAAGTTGGTCAGGAGCGCATCCACAGCTTTAAACTCGAACGGCGGATACACAAACAGGTCGGTGATCCCTCCAGCGCGAGCCGGTTTCGCGGCTGGCGCGAACGCGCCGGTCCTGGCGAGGGTCTCAAGTACGCGGAGGGTAGTAGTTCCTACCGCGACGACCCTTCCTCCGGAGGCCTTTGTTTCGAGAACCGCACGGACCGTTTCTTCGCTCACCGTATATATTTCCTTCCCGATCCGGTGCTCCTCTATTTCGCGGCTCTTCACAGGCTGGAAAGTTCCCGGCCCGACGTGGAGCGTCAGTTCGGCCCTCCGGACTCCGACCGCTTCCACGGCTTTCAGTACTTCGATGGAAAAATGCAGGCCGGCGGTCGGCGCCGCGACCGAACCGGGAGCTTCCGCATAGACGGTCTGATATCTCTCGGCGTCCTCCGGGAGCGGCTGGCGCCGCAGGTACGGCGGGAGCGGAACCTCGCCTGTGCGATCCAGCACCTCCTGGAAATTCACGCCAGCCGTATCGAATTCCACCAGATCGCCATCGTTGCCCAGACGCCGCAACAGAGTAGCGGAAAGCGCTCCGCCTCCCAGGATCAGCCGTTCCCCGACGGTCAGCCTTCCGCCGGACTTTGTCAGTACGAGCCACCTGTTGCCGGCTGGAACTTCCCCGGCGGCGCCTTTCCTGTCCAAGGCATTGACGGCAGCGTCCCCGGGTCCTCCTGCGATCTCACCGGCCCTGCCGCCGGCAGATCCGGCCGGGCCAGCGCTTCCGCTCCTTTCGCCTCGGCTGGACGCTTCCACGACCCCGGCTTCAGATCCCGTACAGAAACCTTCGGACGGGAGGAAAGCCTCCTTCGGATTCAAAGCTCCGTGCTCGAAGTTTCCGGGCAGACGCTTGAAGGAGGACTCATCATGATCTGTCCACGGCCGCACCAGAAGGACCTCTATCTTCCCGCCGGTCTTTTCCCGTACCCCTCTCAGACGGGCCTTTATCACGCGGCTGTTGTTCATGACCAGCAGATCTCCGCGCCGGAGATATCCGGGGAACCGGCGGAAGAGGGAATCTTCCGATATCCTGCCATCCCTGCGGAGGACCATCATTCTGGACGCGTCGCGATCGGGAAGCGGATGCTGCGCGATCATCTCCGGCGGCAGGAAATAATCGAAAAGCTCCGTACGCATGGCCATGTCCTTATCGTCTCGCAGACCTCCGGCGCCGTCCCGGCGCTCCTCGCGGCGCCCCCGCGAGGCCGCATTACTGGCGGTCCCCCGCGGCCTGGCGCCGCGTCTTCCGCCGTAAGGCATCCCCGTTTCCTCTTCCGGGCGGCGGGTACGGGCTCCTGTCTTACCGGCACGCACAATTTTCTCCGGCGCGTGTAACTCCCGCCTCCTCCGGCGCAGGACGGAATGCCAAAGGCCGGAGAAGACTTTAGCCGATTCGAGCTTGGATCGGCAACCCAAGGTAGAACCGGAACGCCGCCGGATATCCGGGAAACGCGGATCGTCTGGTACCATCCGGCAGCGCGTGGTAAAGTCGCCAGACGCCACATCCCCCTGGGGCGACCGATGCGCGGCCCGGAGCAGGGAGCGACGCTCTTCCCGTCAGAGGGCGGGCCGGGGAGAATATGAGGCTGTTTCAGGAAGGCCATCCGGCGGACTGGCGGCCGCCGGCGGAGGAATAGCCGGGAGGATGACCGATGAAAATGAAGGTCTGGCTGACGGATTCGCTCAGGCGGAACTTTCCGCGCGGCAGACCGCCGGCAGGAGGCGGCGGCGGGAGGCTCGCGCTGTGTGCCGCCAGGGGGGAATGCGTTTCCTTCCAGACATGCGCGCTTCTGGAGGACACCGAGCCGGTTGACGTAACCGCGAAGGTCGAAGCGCCGGACGACATGCATGCCCGCGTCCGCAGGATCGGCTGCGTGCCGGTCCCGCACCACAACACGAAGACGCCGGACTCCGAACTGGACGGCATCGGGCATATCCCCGGATACGTGCCGGATGTGCTTTACGAGGAAAGTACCTGCCGCGCGGCGCGCGGAGAGACAACATCGTTCTGGATTACGGTAGAAATTCCGGGCGAGGCTGCCCCCGGCATCAGGACGGTAAGGGTGGAGCTTTCCGCGGCTGGGGAGAAGAGACAGCTCCAGTGCACGGTAGCCGTTTCGAAAGTCCGACTGGAAAAGCGCCGCGATTTCCGGGTCACTCACTGGTTTTACGCCGATGCCCTCTGCGACAGGTACGGGGTCCAGCCTTTCGAAGAGCCTTTCTGGCGCATATGTGACAGGTATATGGCAAACTATGCCGCCCACGGCAACGATACTATATACGTCCCGTGCTTTACGCCGCCGCTGGACGGGGTCAAGCGCCCGACCCAGCTCCTGCGCATAAGGCAGACAGGGAAGGACCGCTACGCCTTCGACTGGCGGGACGTCAAATGCTGGATAGCGGCGGCCAGAAAACACGGCATAGAGTATTTCGAGTGGACCCATCTGTTCACCCAATGGGGCTCGGCCAACGCCATACGGATATACGAGAAGCGCCTCGGCGAGGACAAGCTCCTGTGGGCGCCAGAGACCCCTGCGACATCCCCCGTCTACCGGAAGTTCCTGGCGCAGTTCCTGCCGGCGCTGCGAAGCTTCCTGGAGGCTGAGCGGTTGACGGACGTATCGTTCTTCCATCTGTCGGACGAACCGCACGGAGATGAGCACCTGGCCAATTACAAGGCCGCGAGAAACATGCTGCGTGAGCTGGCTCCGTGGATGAAGGTCATGGATGCGCTGTCAGACATCCGCTTCGCCGAGCAGGGACTTACCGACATGCCGGTACCGAGCATATCCGTTACGAAGCAGTTCGCGGATAAGGGTATTGATAGCTGGACATACTTCTGCTGCGGACCGCGCGGCGCGTACCTGAACCGCCTGATGGATACTCCGCTGGCAAAGATCCGCATGGCTGGCCCTCTGTTCTACCGGTTCAGGCGAAAGGGTTTCCTGCACTGGGGATACAACTACTGGTACAAGAGCCAGACGCGGCAGATGATAGATCCTTTTACAGTCAGCGACGGCATGGCATGGCCCAACTGGGCCTACGGAGACACGTTCGTGGTCTATCCCGGTCCGGGAGGTCCGCTCGATTCGATAAGGTGGGAAGTTTTCCGGGAATCGCTTCAGGATTACGCGCTCTTTCAGACTCTTGGCCTCGATCCCGATGGCTCGCCCTTTGCCTCGCTGAGGGACTTCAACGATTTCCCGAAGGACGGCAGGTGGCTGGCTGGCCTGCGCCGGAAGCTGTTGAGCGGGGAATAGCCAGCTACTGGATCGCGCGCCGGTATCCCGGCCGGGGGCCGTCTCCCGCAGGCGCAGGACGGAGCGCGTGCATCCGCAATTGCCAGGCGGAAGGGCCGATCCGGCTCCGGCTGCGATACCGTTCTGGAGGCGCTCTCCCCCTTCCCCCATATACCGGACCAGATGATCGGGCGGAAAATGGGGACATCTGCGCGCGGCCACGTTTGCGCAGCGCCGCTTCGCGCCCGACTCCCTGCCGCCGGCCCGCCACGGGTTCAGCCGATCCTCAAGACCCGCCTGAGGAGGGAGGGCGAGCGTCCATGCGATTTCCAGAGGGCCTGTCCGGGGCGTGATCCGTCCGGGGAGGAAAGGCGCGGGAAGGCGAGGCGGTTGCGCCGTTGATCCCAGGAAACGGCTGTCGGAGATGAGGCGACGAACGGGTGCGAGGGATACGCG
>JAOACM010000399.1 GCA_026417845.1 Planctomycetota bacterium
GCGCCACGCGCTGCCGCTCGCCTCCCGAAAGCCCCTCCACCGCGCGGCCCAGGAGACTTTCGATCCGCAGCAGCTCCGCGGCCCACTTCACGTAAACGGCCGCCTCGCGCCGCGAAAGCCCCAGGACCTTAAGCCCGAAGGCTATGTTCCGCTCCACGCTCAGATGCGGGAACAGCGCCAGGTCCTGCGGGACGTAGCCGATTCCCCGCAGGCGCGGCTCAAGGTCCGTCACGTCGCGGCCGGCTATACGGATCGTCCCGGAACGCGTCCGTTTCAGGCCTGCCACGCATTCCATGAGGATCGTTTTCCCGCTGCCCGGCTTGCCGACCAGCACGAAATATTCTTTCGCCTTTATGGAAAGGGACAGGTCTTCTATCGAGAAATCGCCTATCCTGAACGAGATGGAACAGATGTCTATCATGCGCGGGACCTCTACCAGGCCTTCTTCGTCTGAAGGAACCGCAGACAGATCAGGGATGCCAGGGCGAGGGCGATCATCAGAAGAGCCACCGCCAGCGCCACCTCTATGCGCCCCACGGACTGTTCCAGGTATATCGTCGTCGGCAGCACCTCCGTCCTCATCCGCACGGCGCCTACAAGGACCATCAGCGGCCCGAATATTCCGAACGACCTTGCCCATGTGAGGATAGCCCCGGCAATGATGCCGTTCCTGGCCATCGGCAGCGTCACCCTGGCAAAGGCTCCGGCGGGCGTGCAACCCAGCGTGAGCGCCACATGCTCATACCGCGGGTTTATCTCGTCGAATGTCGTTTTCGCCATCCGTATGGCGAGGGGGCCGGCCATAGCGAACTGGCAAGCCACTATACCGGCCGGTTGATATACGAACTTCATGATGTTGGCCTCTATCCACTTGCCTGCCGGCGTCTGGAAAAAGACCAGCAGCGACAGCCCGACTATCAGCGGGGGAAATACTACCAGCAGATCAACCATGGAGTCCGCAAGCCTGTTGCCGGGGAAGCGGTAACGGCTCAGGGCATAACCGATCGGAATGGCAAATGCCATGGAGACGAGCGTCGCTATGGTGGAAGTAACGAAGCTGAGCTTCGTCGCGGCGATGATTTCCTTTTCAAGAAGCTTCTGGAGTAGAGTGGCCTTGTCCGGTCCCCTTCCGGCGTCGGCGTTAACCCACACGTACCAGAAATCAGCCGCCAGAAGAGCGGCCACAAATGCGACGAACAGCAGTACGGCCAGCATCGTCGCGGCCGCGAACAGCTTGCCTCCAGTCCCGGAAACCGGTCCAACTCCGAAAAACGACATGCGTACCTCTCGATGTATTCTGCGACCGCCGGATCGGATAATCGCCAGGGTCTGATCTCAGGGTCCCTCCTTTACGTACCTGTGCTCTCGGAAGATCGCCGCGCCTTCCTTCTCTGCGAACTTCAGGAATTTTTCAACGTCATCCGGCCGTTTCGAATAATTCAGTCCCACGACCAGCACGCGGACTTCCCTGTCGAATTTCTCGTTTATGGGGATCGCGTCCAGTGCGTCCCGGAAATTGAACGCTATGCCGTTCCATGCCACGCCAGCGTCTCTGTGGTCCATTTTCACCGCGTTGCAAACCTGGTTGTGGGTGCGGAAGATCGCATTTTCGATGTTCTTTTCCACCGCCTCGCGGATGCCCTTTTTCTCCATGAGCGCCACCAGCATCTCGCCGCATGTCGTATATTTCGGGTCCGTCATACACGCGCGCAACCCCGGCCGCGTGAGGTCATCCACGGATTTTATGTTCTTCGGGTTGCCCTTCTGGACGACCAGCACCGGCACGAGGTATCCGACCGCCACGTAGCGGGAGAGAGAGCCGGCATCCCTGACAAAATCGCCGAAGGGGTCGTGAGTGATGAAAATGTCGCCCTGTTTCGACAGCTTTATCTGCGGCAAAAGATCTTCGCTGCCGCCGAAGGACATCGTGCACTTTATGCCCGTCGCCTTTTCGAACGCGGCGACCAGCTTTTCACCGGGCGGCCGGAAGGATCCACCGCAGAGGATCAGCAGCCCTTCGGGCGCGCCGCTGGTATCCCCTCCGGCCCTCTTGTCCGGCTTATCCGATGCTTCGGGACTTTTTCTGCCTTCCGCCTCAGCTCCGGTCCTGTCCAGTCTCCGTTCGCCGCGCAGCGCAGTAACCGTCACGGCGACCAGAACTGCCACCGCAACTATCGCGCCAACAGTAAGAACCGTCCTGCCCATCGTTCCGCCTCCCTTCTTCGACCTGCCACGCTACCGCGCGCCTGCCACCCCGGGATCGCCTCCGACTTCTGCGATCATGGGAAACAGGAGCGCGCACCGGAGCCTCAACATCTGCCCCCAGCGGTTTCCTCCTTCCTCACAGTAATTGTTTGCCGCCCCCGTATGTGTGGGGCACAGGGGGCGCCAAGTATATGTGGTAGCGCCCTTGTTGTCCCGATCGAGCGTACCACTAGAGGCAGCAGCCTCAGCCTGAATCCGGCAAAAAATTGCTCCTCGCATCTTGTCCTAACTTCGGCTTTTCGACCGTATACCCGTGCTTCCTGAATATTTCCCTGACCTCTTCTGAGCACAGGAAATTCAGGAACGACTCCGCAGCCTCCCTGTCGGCCGTAGAGCGCAGGATGCCCGCCGCTACGGTGGATATGACGTTGCGCTCCAGAGGGATCGGCACCGCCTCCGTGCTATCCCCGTACTGGGCTGCGGTGCCGTCCCAGACGATGGCCGTATCCAATGAGCCGGTTTTGACATGGACGGCAAGCTCGTTTACCGTCAAGGATTTGAATGCGACGTTCGCCTCGAAATCCGCCTCCGGAATACCGTTCTTTTTCAGTATTTCCGCCGTGGTCTTTCCGATCGCGCAGGCCCTGGCATCGCCGATTCCGACCTTTATCCCGGGCCGCATCATATCCTCGATTTTATGTATCCCCTTCGGATTGCCCTTGCTGACGAGCATCACGGGAACGAAATAGCAGATTTCCCGCTTCGAAAGTATCAGCCCTTCCTTTTCGGCCCTTTCGATGTAATGGACTTCGCCGGGCATGTACAGATCGCCTTTCCCGGACAGCTTGGCGCGGCTGAGCAGCAACTCCGAACCGGCATAGTCGCACTCTATCGCGATTCCCTGCTTCTTTTCGAAGACGGCAGCCGCCTCCGCGACGGGAGGCCGCAGCCCGGCGCCGACGTATATCATCATGCGCTTCCCGGGTGCCTTTGACGGCACCTCCTTGGCGAACCCGGTGGCGCCTGATACGCCTTTTCCATCGCCGCCGCCGCCGCAACCGCAAAGCATCGCCACCACCGCGACGGGTAGCGCCAGCGTCGCAATCCTCAGGTGTCCCATCTACTCCTCCCCCATCCGAGCCTGTGGCATGTCGGGGCGCTTCTGGAGTCTGATCTGCAGGCGGCCCTTTCCTCCTTACGCGGCGGCGGTTCGCTGAGAGGCCGCGCCGGCTCCCTCTGTCCTTTCTGCATCCGGAGCGCAAACCCCTTACGCGTCTCCGCTGCGGTGGGAAGAGGCGCAATCAGACTGTATCCTAGCGCGCCAGTCGAACGCTCTAACCGCGAAGACCAGGGCGGTAAGGATCGTCAAAACCAGCGTAAAGGACGGGGCCGGCACCGGACGTTTCTCGAACCACTCGACCCATTTCGCCTCTTTGCCGAGCACGAGAAAATGCGCCATGGACGCAGCCAGCGCGATCCACGCTGTACGCTGCCATGCTTTCCATCGTTTATAGCCCATCCTCTTATGTGCCGACGGCCAGGATATCCATGTCAGAAACGCCATGTGGATGGTGGCAACGATGGCCAAGGCCATGGAAAGCGGATGCCTGACTATCCACTTCAACCCAAATTCAGACCACATCGGCACCAGCGCCACGATTACATGGAGGGCGGCGAGGATGAACGATACGATACCCATAGGCCTGCGCAGGGTCCTGATGTACTCGCCGACCCACCCGAACCTGAACATCGGCCCGACCGCCAGCGCGAAGCACATGCACAGGACCGATGCCAACGCCAGACATTCGTTGGTCGTAAGCCACGAATACGGCTTCCCACGCCACAGATCGTGGTAGACCATCGTAAAGGCAAACCATCCGGTACCCCATGTCGCCGCGACCAGCCACTGGTGCCAGCTGTTCGACAACACCGCGGAGTCTATGTTCCGATACGCCATGCCTGTCCTCTCCTTTCCTCTTCTCGCCTCCTCCTCCATCCCCCTCCTGAACCGGTTGTTGTTTCTTGCTCTTTCCGAATCCGGTCGGTGGCGCGGGCCGCCGGCTGACGTCCTCTCCCCTTATGGGG
>JAOACM010000400.1 GCA_026417845.1 Planctomycetota bacterium
ATAAGAGACAGTGAGAATCCCGAGCTGGACGACTTCCTGGGCGACCGCCTCCGGGAAGGGAGATAGAAGGCCACGCGAATGCCGGACATCCACGCCGGTCCTTCCCGGGCGGCGTGAGGTCCGGGATGGATGTGCGTTGCAATTGTTTGCCGCCCCATGATGTCGGGGGACAGTGGATGGAGCGCATTCGTTCGTGACGCGCTGTTGTCGCCCCCGGTTCGCGCGCCATCAGTAGCGGCCGCCGCCCGAACGCGGCAAACAATTACTGTGCGTTCCGGCCGGGGCGGGCGCCGGCCGTTTCCGGAACCCTGGATCGCCGCCGGCATGCGTCCGGCCGCGCCTTCATGAGATGTCCATGCGACAGGCGATCATCTCCGATATCCACGCCAACCTGACGGCCCTCGATGCCGTGATGGACGATATCGGCAGACACGACGTGGACGAGATCCTCTGCCTTGGCGATATCGTGGGTTACGGGCCGGATCCTGTCGAATGCGTGGACATGGTCAGGACCCGCTGCAAATGGTGTATATGCGGCAACCACGATGCCGCCCTCTTCATGACACACCCGATCGGGTTCAACAAATACGCCAGGGAGGCCATAGAGTGGCACAGGAGCGTCCTCCTGCCGGGCTTTTTCAGCCTGCCCAGCAAGTTCGACCGCTGGAAGTGGCTCGAGTCGCTCCCGGATCGCAGGATCGAGGGCGACCGGATGTTCGTACATGGCTCGCCGCGCGATCCCGTGATGGAGTACGTCGGCGAGGAGGACGTCGTGGACATGGGCTTCGGCCCGTCGGACAAGATCGTCCGCATATTTGAGATGATCGAACGGATATGCTTCGTGGGCCACAGCCACAAGCCCGGCGTGGTCTGCGAGGACTACAAATGGATCAAACCGGCCGACCTGAAGGATTACGAATTCCGGATGCCGGAAAACGGCAAGGTGCTCGTCAACATCGGATCCGTTGGACAGCCGCGCGACCGCATAAAGGATGCATGCTACGTGATATTCGACGGCGAAAAGGTGCTTTTCCGGCGGGTCCCGTACGATGTGGAGAAGGTACGGAAGCGGATAGCGGAGAATCCCCGCCTGGACTCGAGGCTCGGCGACCGCCTCCTCCAGGGGAGCTGAGCGGCAGGGGATAAAGGGGGAATACGGTCTCCGGCGCTCGATGCCCGATCCCCGGCCGTTGCTCCGTTGCGCCATACACATTGGCGCTCCTATCCGCGGGAAATGCCGGCCGGATGGCGGCGCGCCCGCATGAACGCGGAAAGGTGCCAGGACGGGTTGTTTCTGCGGAGCGTCGCGTAGTTGTTTGCCGCGTTCGGGCAGCACCACTGTAGTGGCGTACCTGAATGGTGCAGCAGTGGCGTTGCTACAAATGGGTTCGCTCCGCCCGACTGTGACTCCACGTATGGGCACGGCAAACAATTACAGCGTCGCTCAGGCCGGCTGAAAAGAATCGTATGTGCATCGGGAGTTCGCGACACGGACGTTGGCGCAGGGAATCGGAAGACCGATCGGGATCGGTCCACGTCGTGCCGGTCGTGATCGAAGAGCTGCGCGGCGGTTCCGGCCGGCACAGGGTGCACCTCCGGCCGCGCAAGGTCGAAAAGCTCAGCGATATCCCTCCCTTCTGGCCGGCATTTTACGGTTACGTTCCCGGCACGAAGAACGCGGCGGACGGCGAACCGTGCGACTGTCTTGTGCTCGGCCGCTTCCGGGCCGCCCGTGGCGCCATTGTGCGCGTCCGCCCGGTCGCCCTGATGGCGCGGCGCGATGGCGACCACAAGATACTGGCGGTCTTTCCCGGCGACCCCGTCTTTGGAAGCGCCCGCGACCTGCCGGATATACCCCGGAGGGAACTGGCGCGTCTGCGCGATGCCTTCAGACCATACTTCCAGCTGGGGCCCTGGAGGAAGGTTTCGGCGGCCGCCGGATTCCTCGCCGCCTGTGGTTTCCGCAAGGGCGTCGGCGGTCCGGCGCGCCGCCGTCCGCGGGGCTGACGAGGGTTTCCATCCGGGCTTTCCCCTCGGCAGATAGAGAAACGACGAGATTGTCCGGAGACAAATCCTCCCGCCTCCGGGATGGTTTGTCACCGATTCCCAAGCCAGAGGCCGGATGCCGCGGCTTTGTTGCGCAAATATCGTAAGGCCTTGATATACAATGGTTTGAGGCACGTTGCTCTTGCAGAGGCATTTGCGCGCAACATATTGTTTCTGCATAGACTTGCGACTTTAACGCTGTGCAATAAAGCTGCTTCAGTTCAGATGGCGCAGGATGCGTTCAGCCTTTTCCAGCTCGTTCGGGGAAGGGTTCTGAACCACCTTGATTCCGCTCGAGCCGTCGAATACCCAGGCAAGCCTGGCATCCTTGAGCAGATCGCGGAGGGCGATCCCCAAGGGCTGCCTGACCGCCTTGCCCGACAGGTTCACTCTCGCGTTCGGGGGGAGACTGGTTGTGATCTTCGTGTCGCAGAGGGCCGCAAGGAGCATCGCGACCTCGCCCACCGGCGTCTCCGAAAAGTTGAACGTCACCGGCTTCCGGACCAGCAACAGCAGCTTTTCCTCCTCCGGACTCAGGCGGACATCCATGGCCCAGACCTCCAGCAGATTCGACGGGAACCTGCCCGGCTTGGCCAGCATCCGGCCGAATATCTGTATCCTGTCGCCGTCCGCGAGCGAATCCAGCCGCTTGCGTAGACCGTCGTAATCGTATTTCGAGGCGAGACATGCATAGAAGGAGGTCCGGTTGCCCGCGGCCAGCTGCCGATGTGCGTCCCTCGCCCGTCCGGTGTATACGAACGGGTGCAGGTTGCTGAATCTCTCGGAGGCGACCTTCATTCCAATCCGGTCCTCCGAGGACAGCTTTTCGTCCCTGCCTTTGTATACGACCCACGTCAGGACCCACTCTCCGTCATACTTTTCCGGAATCGCCGTCAGTTCGGTCGCCGAGACGACGGGAGTGGTCAGCTTGAGCGACTTCAGGTCTCCGATCTCCCCGGCCGCGGAAGACGCCTCAACCAGGTATCCGGCTGACGCGGCGCCGCCCTGCGTCAATTCAAGAGTGTAAGAGCACAGGAACAGCGCGCGCTGCTCGCCCTTGAGCTTTCCCCACAGCGCCCGGACCTTCGCATACTCCGGCGCTCCGGCGAAATCCCTCTCCACGGGGAGGGCGCGAAGCAGATCCCTGACCGGCTGGGTTGTCCCGTAGCGCGGCTTCTCGCCCGGCGGCAGCCTCAGCTTCAAACCCGCCGCGATGTCGTTCATAGTCAGGCATGCTATGATGAAATCGTCATGGTCCCGGCCGTGCGCTACGCTCCCCATGTTCTTGACCTGCTCCTGGACGTCCCTCGGGAGGTTCGCCATGGCGACTGTGGTGCCGGCGCAACCCTGGCATCTCCACATTCTGGAGCCGCGGCATACCGGGCATGGGTCCTGCACGCGCCTCTCGGGAACATATTCGCCCAGAATAGTCCTGTACGCAGGTATCACGCGCTCGACCGTGCCCTTGCCGCTGCACCTGTAGCACGTGGTCCACCCGGAGCAGCCCGGACACTGACCACAGAATTCCACCGTCTGGGCGGATGCTGCCTTTTCTCCGGAGCCGGCCGCGGCCTCCTCGATTTTCGCCCGCACCTCGGCGAGCTTTTCGAGCACGTCCATCTCGCCCGTCCCGCGTCCCCCTGAGCCGACGGTCATCTCGTACGCGTATTCCAGCTCGCTCCTGGCGTCGGTCAGCTTCCCGGCCGCCAGGGCCTGCATGGCGCTCTCAAGGGCCGCCGAGCGCCGGGTCTCGACCACCCTCCGCAGATCGCGCGCCTTGATGCCGGCATCAGCATCGTTGAACCTGAAGGCCACGTCATCGTACAGTTTGATCGCCCTCCTCGGGTCGGATTTCTCCAGAAGGCGGGCGAGTTTAAGCTTCGCGTCCTTGAGCAGCGGCGAGGCCATCCCGACGACCTGGCTCAGGAGTTGTTTCGCCTCCTTTTCGAACCTGTTTTCTATACACCATAGCGCCAGGTCGTAGTGCCCCCTGGCGTCGTCCGGCTCCAGCGCCTTAAGCCTCTTTTCATAAATCTGCAGGGGCGAATCGGTCTTCTCGACCTTGAGGACCTCGTCCTTTCGGACCTCTATCGTCATACCGGTCTTCGTACGGATGGCATAAGAATCTCCTCTGTCTCTGACCTCGCCCTCTATCACGCGGCCGTCCTGCAGGTAGACGAGGTCGGCGAAGGCTGGCGGGCCGCCAGGGGCGAGGCATGCTGCTGTCTCTTATACACATC
>JAOACM010000401.1 GCA_026417845.1 Planctomycetota bacterium
GAGTACAACAGGCTGCCCGATTCGGTAGATGGCAAGCAGGTGAAGGTTAAGCCGCCGAAAGGTCCGATGCTTACCCCTGAAAAACTGCCCGAGATAGAGATGAGACTGAAAGGCAAGGCAGCCGGAGATAAGACGCCGGCCGCCCCTGCTCAGCCCCCGGCCCCGGCTGCTCCAGCGAGCCCTTAGCGCGACGGTTCCCCGTCTGAAGGGCCGCGCAGGGACGCCAGCCGCACGGCCGGATGGCCGGTCGTCGTGCCGACCGGCGGGCGCAAAGGAAGATGTACACATGTCGAGGCGGATAGACATCTTGGTTTTCGCGGCGTGTATGGCGGCCGGATGCGGCGGCCCGACCGCGTCGGGGACGGGAGGCGGAGGCGGCGCGCCCGGAGCGGGAGGAACCGCCGGAGGAGGCGGTGCGGGAGTTGTCGCCGTATCGCGGGCGGATGCGGAGGCCGCGGAACTCAAGGCTCGACTGAGGCAGCAGGAACACATCCGCCGCCTCATCTACAGGCTCACCACCCCGGGCTGGAAGTCCGCTTGGGGCGAACTCATAAGCCTCGGCCATCTGGCCGTCCCACACCTGATCAACGCCCTCGACCGGACTGAGGATGCTTATTGCACCTTCCAGCCAGACAGTCCTCTGCGCGTGCGCCCATTGAGAGATGTCTGCGCCGGGATACTCGAGGAACTGGTAACGTACCACTCGGATTACCGTGGGGAGCTGCCGAAGCCAACCAAGGAAGACTGGGCGATCTGGTGGGCGGAGAACGGAGAGAGGGTGGCCTTTAACAGATAGTTTCGCTGGAATTCATCCTGCCGCGCTGACCAGCTGCCATTCCAGGTTGTAGAATTTTATCCCGACCGGGCGCCGCCCGGTAGATTCACCCTGTGCTTCAGGTCCGAAAAACTTTCCTTCCCCGGAGACCGTCGTTCCCGTCAGCGCGGCGTTTCTCCGGAATCGTTGCCGGGGGTCGGCGGCGCCAGCCGGCCCGGGACGCCCGGCGCGGCCTCTTCGGTCAGTTCGATCTCCGCTTCACTCTCTGCTCCATCGCGCGAGTATCGCACCTTCACCTTGTCGCCGGCGCACCTCCGGCCGATCTCGACCCGCAGGTCCATCTGTCCGCGCACCGGTCTGCCGCCCACGCTCAGCACGATATCGCCGGTTCTCAGGCCAGCCCTTTCGGCGGGAGACCCCGGTTCGATCCTTTCTATGCGGACTCCCGAGCCGGAAGAGGCATTGTACGATGCGTCCGGAACCACGCCGAGCCTGGCCGGCCGTACCGTCTCGCCCTTCGCCATGCGCGCGATAATGGCTTCCAGTCCGGCAAGCGGTACCGCGAAGCCGATCCCGGAGTCGTACCACTCGACACCGGCGGTCTCCGACCTGTCCGCTGGCGACAGGGGCACGCATATCCCGATTATCCTGCCTTCGATGTCCACCAGCGGTCCGCCATAGTTCGCCGGCGATATCTTCGCGTCGGTCTGGACGACCCTGCCGGAGAAGCGGTTCAGGGCGCTTACGATCCCGACGGACACGGCAGGCCTGTCGCCTTCGTATCCCCAGCCCAGCGATATGGCCCATTGCCCGACCTTCAGGGCCGCCGGATCGGCGAACTCCGGCACAGGCAGGTCCCTGGCGGGAATTCTGAGCAGGCACAGGTTGCGTCCGATGTCCCGGCCGAGGACTTCGGCGGGATATACCGATCCGTCCGGCAGCGTGACGGTTACAATCTGGGGTCTGGCGGCGAAGTTGAACGAGCTTGTCAGTATCAGGCCATCGGAGGAAACGATTATGCCGGTCGTCGGGCCATCGCCGGGACGGAAGCCTCCGCCTCCGGGCCGGCGACGATTCGGGACCGGGACCGGGCGCGGAGCGGGTTTCGGCGGCCCTTTCGCCGCCTCGCGCCGCCCGCCGTCTCCGCCGCCTTCGGCGCGCGGCGAGCCTTCCGTCCGCGGCGCCTCGCCCGCCGCACCCTTCCTCTCCGCTGGCGCGTTTTTTCCTTCAGCCGGCGGCTTTTCTCCACTCTTCGGAAGCGCTGGGGGGCTGGAGGAAGGCGCAGGAGTTCCGGAAGGCGGCGTCGGCGGAGCGGGATGCGGGGGCGGCAGCGACGGATGGGCTGGATGGGCCGCGGCCTGGCCGGTCCGGATACCGCCGGCAGTATTTATCTCCACTATGTACTTTTCCGCGACCGATAGCGCCCGGCGGAACGCCTCCGGGCACGCGCGTTCCTCATCGAAGGATGCTCCAGCCCCGCCGTGGGCGGGCGGCATTTCTCCGGAGACCGCCGCGGGAGCCGCCGGCGGTGCCGGGGTGGCGGCCGGCGCGGACGCAGGTGCGGACGCGGACGGCTCCGGTGGGGCCGCATCCCCGGCGCGCACATCGGCGCCGCTCAGACACAAGCAGGAGAGTGCCGCGATCGCCGCAACCGCCGTGGTCATCTGCGTCCTCACCGCCGTTTCCTGGAAGGCTCCGGCGGCCACGCCGCCCCGTCGAACTCCCCGTCCGTCACATCTCCGCCTCACGGACTGCCCTCCGGAATGGCGATTTTCAGCCGCAGGATTTCCTTCCCGCGCTTGACGGTTATCGCCGTCTCCTTCCCCGGTTTGAATTGCCTCGCTGCCTCCTTATCGAACTCGGCGCACGACCCGATCCCCTCCCTGCCGATGGCTACAATAAGATCGTCCGGCTTCAGGCCGGCTGCTTCCGCCGGCGACCCCGGCATGACCTTTTCCACGTAGGCCGGGGCGTGCTTGCCAGCCATGCGGAAGAGGCGTATGCCGGGATCGGGCGGGGCCTTTTCATCGCTTCCCCTTTCTGTGGGGCCGGCTGTTTCCGCCGATTCTTTCGTTGCTCCGGCATGCCTGCCGCTACCGCTCCCCTCCGGCGCGCCGGGGCCGTCCGCCCTGCCTGGCGGCATGTCCGGCGGCAGGCCTTCCGCAGCCTCGTCCGGTGCCGGAGCAGCCGGGGCCGTCCCGGCGGTCTCCGTCCCCGGCTTCGCCGGACCCCGGATGCCATCCTCCACGAACCTCTTGAGCACCTCGACCGGCATTATGTAGTTGAGCCTGGTGCCGGAGCTCACGCTCTCGACTATCTTCCCGATCATCCCGATCAGGTTCCCGTTGATGTCCACCGCGGCTCCGCCCGGCGACCCCGGATTGCTGACGATCGAATCCACGATGAGGACCTCGCCGTCGTACGGGAAGTCGCGCGTCTTCCGTCTGGCGTCCAGCTCGGCTCGCAGGCTCAGTATGCCGACGTTTAACGACAGCGGCTCGGGCCCGTCGGCGATCCTGAACGGATTGGCGACGCAGACGATCCAGTCGCCGCGATCGGGCTGCCTGGTTGGAGCCTTCGTATCGAAGAACGTTAGCCCTTCCGCTTCTATTTTCAGCAGAAGCGTCTGGAGCTTCAGGTCCTCGCGGTGGATGCGCGCCGGGTACTTGCGCCCGTCCGGCGTGACGACCAGTATCCTTTCGCCGACTGCGAATATTCCTCTGACTGTAAGGATGAATCCATCCGGCGACACGACGATGCCCGTAGCGTAGCCGTGTTCCCGGGCGATCCCGGCGCCATATATCTTGACGCAGCGCGCCTGGGCCTTTCCGGCGGCCTCTGCGAAGGCATTTCGTGCCCTGGCGCCCGCACCGGCGCGGGACGCGGCCCCGACATCTGTCCCGGCTACCACGTCTCCGCCGCCCGTCTCCTTTCCCGCCCGGTCTGCGGATCCTCCGCCGGCGCCGGCCCCTGTCCCGCCGCCGGCTCCGGCGCCCTTCCCGCCGGCTGCGCCAATTTCCCGCGCCCTGGCAAGTATCTCCGCGACCCGCTCCAATCCGGGCCCTGAAGGACAGAACAACCCGCCGCCGACTGCAGCGAGGGATCCGGCGTCGAGGACAGTCATGCGCACGGCCATCTCGCGGAAAGTCTCGACGGGAAACCCGGCATCGTCGGTGCGGACGCCGGCGCGCGCGACGGGCATCCTCACGCTCGCGGCGCCGCCCCCGATCTCTCCGCCCGGCGGCGGAGACGCCGCCGCCGTCCCTTCGAAAATCTCCTCGCGGGCCGGGCCTTTACCCCCTGCGGGCACGAAGGACTGTTTAAGCAGGCTGTAATCGAAAAGGTCGAACCAGAAGACCGCCACGCCGCCGTCTTTCCCCGCGGCTTCAATACTGAATGCACGGCGGCCGTTTACCCTGTCGCCACCGGCGAGCGATACCGATTCGAACGCCGCGAACGGATTCCCGGGTCTGAGCAGCGC
>JAOACM010000402.1 GCA_026417845.1 Planctomycetota bacterium
CTTCGGCATCCACGTCATACTCGGCTCCCAGACGCTCGGCGGCGCCTACACACTGGCCAAGAGCACCGTAGGGCAGATGGCCGTCAGGATCGCGCTCCAGTGCAACGAGGCCGACTCCTACCTGATACTCAGCGACGACAACGCCGCCGCCCGGCTCCTGTCCAGACCCGGCGAGGCCATATACAACGACATGTCAGGTCAGATAGAGGGCAACAACCCCTTCCAGGTCGTGTGGCTTCCAAGGGAAGTCCAGGAAGACAGGCTGCGCGCCATAGCAGACAGGGCCGCGAAGGAGGGATTGCTGCCGAAGGAACTGCCAGTGGTATTCGAGGGCAACGTGCCGTCGGACATCAGAAACAACCGGGCGCTGGTCGAGCTGGCCGCGAAGGGACCGCGAGCCGCATCGCCCGCGCTGAAGGTGTGGCTGGGCGAGCCGAACGCGATCAAGGGGCCGACCGAGGTCGCGTTCGCCCCGCATGCCGGCAGCAACCTGCTGATCGTCGGCCAACAGGCGGATTCCGCGGCCGCCCTGTGCTGCTCGGCGCTGATCAGTCTGGCGGCGGCCGCTCCGCCCGGGGCGCTGCGGGTCCGCATAATGGACGGGACGCCGGCCGGTTCGGCCGCCAGGGATATGCTCGCCCGAACCATTGCCGCATTCCCGCACGACATGGCCATCGTCGAGTACCGCGACGCCTCGAAGACGGTCCTGGAGACGGCGGCGCTCCTTAAAGCGCGCCGCGAGGGAAGCGCCGACAGGAACATGAGGTTCTTCCTCGCGGTATTGGGGTTGCAACGGTTCCGGGCGCTGAGGGAGGATGAGGACCTCGGCTTCCAAGCCGGCGGCGGAGGGGAGGAATCGCCCGCGAGGAGCTTCGGCGAGATACTGGCGGAAGGCCCAGGCGAAGGAATCCATTCGATAATCTGGTGCGACACGCTGGGCAACCTGAACAGGACCATAAGCAGGCGGATGCTGCGTGAGTTCGAGGCCCGGGTGCTGTTTCAGATGAGCGCGACGGACTCCTCTGAGCTGGCCGACACGCCTGCCGCCAACCGCCTGGGGCTCTACAACGCCATCCTGTTCACTCAGCACGACGGCGCTATCGAGAAATTCAGGCCCTATGCGCCTCCGGACGCCGCGTTCCTCGAGGATATCGGCCGCGCCGTCCGCGCGAGGTCCGGCGCTGCCGGCCGCTGAGCGCCGCACGGCGCTTCCTGCCGGCGAAAACGCAGCCCCTGGTCGAACCTGCGGTCGCCGGCCGCCAAGGCGGATCGGCGCGGGGCGCGCTGGAGGGTGCTGGGGCTCAGAGCCTATCCAAGAATCTGCGCCGCGAAGCTTACGGCTCCGCGCTCCCTGATTTTGCTGCGGAAAGTTTTTGGACGGTACTTGTTGCCGTTCCGCATGTGGAGCACAGGGGCGCGGAGGAGCCGGTTGCGCTGCCGGGCAGCTGTCAGAGAGGGCGCGACGAACGGGCGCAGAGGGGTACGCGCAGGCTTGCCTATGTCACTCTCTGAAAAACGCTTGAGGTGAAAATCACGGAAAACGCTATCCGGCAGCCGCTGGCTCTCTTTGAAGAGCTGGGATCAGCCCCTTGCCGTCCCCGTAAACCTCCCTTCCGTCCGGGGTCGCCGCAACCGGCCTGGCGCGGAGTGTATGCGCCTATCCAAAAACTTCGTAATTTTTACCCCCCATGTGTGGGACACGGGGGCGCTGGGTATATGTGGTAGCGCTACTGCTGTCCAGCTTGATCGCACCACTACGAATAGCAGCCTCAGTCTGAACCCGGTAAACGATTACAAAACTTCCTGCCGGACAGTGGGACTCGCTGAGCGTATAAGTTGCGCACCGGAGGTTTTCGAACAGGTTCTGTGTGGTAGCGCTATTGTTGTCCCGCTCTGGCGCGCTACTGCAAGCAGCAACTCCTGCCTGAATCCGGCAAACAATTACTTTGTACGTGCTCTTACTTGCTGCCTGCGGCGCCGGGATCGGGAGGAGCCGGTCCCCGATTGGCGGGATCAGACACGACGGCGGCTTCAAGGCCCGCCCTGAGCGTGCCGCGCATATCATCGTCGCCTATCCTTGCCGTCAGAAGGGCCAGTCCGCGCAGGCATTCGAACAGGGAGTTCGGAGGTCGCAGGTCGTTCAGCGCGGAGATCAGCGACTCGACGCAATAGCCGTCCGCGTCCTTTGCCGGTCTGTACTCCAGGCGCGCAAGCGCGATCTCCTCTCCTATCCGCCTGCATATCGAAGCCACCGCGGCGCGGCGTACCGCCGGGACCGGATCCGAGATAGCGGCCGTCAACCCATGACGCGACGCGCCTCCGCGACGGGTCGCCTCGGATATCGCCGAGCCCGGCGGCGGCGCCTCCGGCAGCTCCGCATCCGCGGTCGCCGACCTTACCCGGCACCAGGCCGCGCAGGCACGGACGTATGGGTTCGGATCCCCAAGGCCGGCGGCCGCCGCCTCCATCCATCTCGCGTCCCGGAACTCCGCCGCCGCGCGCAGCGCTCCCCCCCTGACGTGCGCCAGCCGGCTTTCCAGCGAAAGTTGCAGGAACGGTGCGGCGGCATCCATCCCCCGCGACCTCAGCCCCCACTCCGCCACCTGCTGTATGCCGGGTCTGCGATCGGTCAGCATCCCAACCAGCGCCCGCAGCGCCTCCTCGTCGCGTATCCGGCCTATCGCCCGCCCGCACAGCTCCCTGACCTTCGGCGGCGATGTCTGATCGAAGGCCGCACGGACAAGCTCGGTCAGCGCCGCACGGCCGAAGCCCGCCAGGTTCTTCAGGGCATCTTCCGCGTCCCTGCCCTTCAGGCGGGTTATCTCCCTCCTGATCCTCTCGCGCGCCGCATCGTCCATGCCGGCCGGCTCCGCCGGCAGTTCCGGCGCCCTCCCCACCATGATGCCCGGCCCGGGGATCGCAACCTGCCTGAGCGTCTTTTCGAGCCGCGAGCTTCCGCACGAGGCCGCCAGCCGGAACTCGCCTTCCCTCAGCCCCGAGATGACATATGCGAAGGCCTCGCCATGCTCGTCCGTTTCAGCGAAGGGCGTAAACAGGAGAGGGCGGTCGGATGCCGGGCCGGGCGGATCGTCCGTCCAGTGGAAGGCAACTTCGTAGCCGGCGAGGCGCGCATCGTGCGCCCCGCGGCCGCACTCCCCGGCCGGCCGGGCAATGCGGGCGACGATGAGGGTCATGCATTCAGGAAGCGGCAGCCCGCCGCGGAGAATCCCATCCTTTTCGATCTCGAAAGACACGAGGGGTGGGCAAGGTGGAGGGGACGGCGGCGTGGCTTCGGGTCGCGCTTCTCCTCCGGCTGCGGCGGCAATGATCTGGGCCGCCCACGCAAAAGCCGGAACAGTAAGCGTCACGGGCATACGGGATCCGTCCGCCGACCTCATTCCGATCGCGCGCGCCGGCCAGAGCCGCGGGGAGCTGTCCGCAGTACGCCCCAAAGTCTTCTCTCCAGGGGGAGGAATAGGGAATTAAGAGGCGGCGGCACGCTCCCCCGGTCGAATCGTCACCCGGGCAAAAGATTATGAACGCAGGGGAAAAACCCCTGTCCGGCTGCGACCGGTCCGCTCCCCCTTCTCCCTCTGCTGAAGACGTTCGCCGGACGTTCCACGGGACGTCTTTCCACACGGACGCGCGGCCGGCAACCGCCCGGCCGGAGGCCGCGCACCGGAGGACGGGAATGCGCCGGACGCCACCTCATCCCCGGTGCAAGCCGCCCCCCCGGACGACCTGCAGGGCGGCGCCATGGCCGCCGGGCCGGCGCCGGGAAAACTCAGGACAGGAACACCGGGTTCGAGACCACGCGGCGGCCATCCATGGCGACCGCCTCGCACCGGACGCCGCAGGGGTCGGACGGCCTTGGCGCCAGGAAGGCCACGTCGAGGCTCCGTCGCCCTTTCCCCTCGAATTCCCTCAGCGCCACGCCCCCGGCAACGCAGCGCACGGAGAGTATTCCGCGGGCGTCGGCCACCCGGAAGGCCACCTCGATGCGTTTCCCGGCGAGCGATCCGCAACCACCCATGGAGACGCCGTTGACCTTCACGTCCATCAGCGGGCCGTTTGAGAAGAATATCCTGCCCCCCCTGAGCCGCCTGACGAACCCTTCGCGGTCTACGCCCTCGTCCCCGGAAACTACGCCCGCAAACAGGGTTCCCAGGCACCAGGGATGTTCGGCGTCGGAGAGGCCCATGACCAGGACGCGACGTCCCGCCCCCAGAAGCTCGTCCCATGCTCCCAGCG
>JAOACM010000403.1 GCA_026417845.1 Planctomycetota bacterium
AGATGTGTATAAGAGACAGCGATGCGACCTACAGCAACGGGCAGCGGGTGGGGGCGACGACGGCCTTCGAGAACGGGAAGAAGCTGGCGGAGGAGGTGCTGCGCGGGATGGCCGCCGCGCCGAAGATCACCGCGATAAAGCTCGGTCACAAGCCGGAGGTAGTGCTGGAGAGGAGCCGCGATATGTCGGAGGTCCGCTCCTGCCTGGACAGGATGCGCCTCAGTGACGGGTCGGCGCGAATAGGAGAGGCGCTGGCGCTGGCCGGCAGGTACATGTCCGAAAAGGGCATCGCGGCAGCGGAGATTTACATCTTCAGCGATATGCAGAAGACGACTTGGTCGGCCCGTCCGGACGGCGGCGGGGGCGCGGCCGAGGAAATGGCGAAGCTTTCCGGCAGGTGCAGGTTCGTGGTCGCGGACGCGGGAGGAGAGCCGAACCAGCCGAACTACTGGATCGCTTCTTTCCAGCCCCGCGAGAAGGTGCTGTGCGCCGGAGTGGAGACGGCCTTCGACGTCGTCGTCGAGGGGAAGGGTCCCGGATCGGAGGAGGGGGAAGTCAGGCTGACGCTGTGGGTCAATGACCAGAAGCAGGCAGAGAAGACCGGAAAGCTCTCCGCCGGGCGGCTCGAGACGTCCTTCCCTTACGCCTTCCTGACCGGGGGCGATTATTTCGTGAAGGTGGTGCTGGAAGGCGACGCCCTGCCGGTGGACAACAGGCGCTACTATCTGTGCCGCGTGCCCGACGTCATTCGCGTGCTGCTGCTGGACGAGACCGTCCCGGCCGGGGGAGGCGGGGATGCCAGTGGAGGGGCGGGGGGCAGGGCCGGGGCGAACAGCCGCTACCTGCGCGGCGCCATCGCGCCGATGCCGTGGCCCGGATTCGACCGGCTCTCGCCGTTCACCGCGGTGGCGAGGCATCCCGGCGACCTGGTCCGCGAGGACCTCGCCCTGGTCCCGATCGTCGCGATGGTCGGGGTTCGGAGCCTCTCGAAGCCGATGGTTACCCGGCTGGAACAGTACGTTGGCGACGGGGGGAGGCTGCTGATATTCGCGGGGGAAGGCATAGAGGACTACGCCTACAACAGCGCGCTGTTCCGCGACGGGGGCGGCCTGCTGCCGTGCCGGATCGGCGCGCCTGTCGGCGATGGCTCCGCTGAGGGCAGGCCGAAGGCGTGGATCTCCTTCGCGCCGCCGCTTGACCCGGCCTTCGCGCGCTTCAGGGAAAAGGAGAAGTTTGACGAGGGGCCGGTATTCCGGTACTTGGCCGTCAGCGAAAAAGACGTGAAGGATGCCGGCGGCAGCGTGCTGCTCAGGTTCTCCGACGGTGTGCCGGCCGTGATCGAGAAACGGTGCGGCCGCGGCCGGGTGGTCTTCGTCAACACGTCCGCCGACGGCCGCTGGAACTCGATGCCCTTCTCCCGGGACTTCCCCGTTTTCGTCCAGGAACTCCTCAGGCATCTGATGGGCGAGCCGGATGCGGCAGTGAACCTGCCGGTCGGGGGGCGCTACGAGCAGCCGGTCATGCTAAGCGCCCAGCACATGATCCTGGTGACGCCCTCCGGCGACAAAGTGCGCGTGACGCCAGTGCAGGATCCCGGCGCAAAGGAATGGAAGGCGGTCTTCACCGACACATCGCAGCAGGGGCTGTACAGGTTCGAGGCCGCCGAGGAGGCGCTTGAGAGACCGCGCTTCGTGGCCAACCTGATGCCAGATGAGGGGGATCCGGCGAGGTTCACGGAGCGGGAGTTCGCGTCGCGCTTCGGGTCGGACGAAATCCAGTATGTGGACAACCCGTCAGCGATCAGGCGGCTGGTCGAGTCCCTGCATTCCCGCAAGGAACTGGCCATGGCAATCCTGTGGACGCTGGGCGGCCTGCTGCTGATCGAGACGTTCCTGGCGATGCAGTTCGGAAAGAGGAGGGTTTAGAGGCTGCGCGCGAGGCCCGCGGCGGGCCGGCGGCAGGCAATACCCGGCGGAGGTCCGGAGGGGGCTGGGGCGGCTGAGCGTCGCCGGGTGGTTTGCCGGGAGCAGGCCGGAGGCGCGGATATCCTTCGCGCCACCGCCGGACCCGGCCTTCGCGCGCTTCAGGGGGACGGTGGGATGAAAGGCGGGGCGCGCGGGTGCCGGGCGGCAGGGAGGACGCGATTCGTTCCGGGGCGACGGAGGTCGAGGTCCCGGCACGACCGCGCGGTTGATATTCGGAGCGGAAGCGGATGAACTGGCTCCTGGGCAAACTTTTCGGAATCGGCGCGCAGCTCGACCCCGGCAGCAGGCTCCACCCGGTGCTCATAGGTCTCTGGGGCTGGGCGTGGGCGCTGATTCCCCTCCTGGCCCTCGCCGCGTGGTTCGTGTGGTGGGCGTACCGCAGGGATGCCCGCAAACTTTCGCCCGAGCGAAGGCGTCTGCTCTGCGCGCTGCGGGTCCTGACGGTCCTGACCGTGATCCTTATGATCCTGAAGCCGGCCTTCAGCATAGTGAAGGGCGAGGACCTCCTGCCGCTAACCGCCGTCCTGGTTGACGACTCCCGCAGCATGGAGCTTCCCGACAGTCCCGACAACCCGCTCGTGAAGGGTGCAGTCGGGCGCGAGGAGCGGAGCCGTATGGCGGCGGCCCGTAAGGCCGTGCTGACGGTGGGCGAGGACCTTGTCAGGACGCACCGCATCAAAGTCTACACGTTTTCCGACGTGCTGAAGCCCGTGCGGGACTTGGCCTGGCGGGGGCGAGAGGAGTGGGAAGCCGACAGGCAGGCGCTCGCCGCCGTGCTGGCCAACCCGGCCGGCGAGCACACGGACGTTGGCGACGCCGTGATCCGAACCATAAACGATTTCAGCGGCAGGCAGCAGCTGTCGGGGATCGTACTGGTCAGCGACGGGCGGAGGACCGGCGGGGCCGGCTACGACGAGGCGGCGGCGCTTGCTAAGGAGAACGGCATCCCCGTCTTCACCGTGGCCACGGGCTCGGCCCTGCCTCTTCGGGATCTGCGCATCGCCAGCCTGACCGCGCCCCCGGAAGCAAATCTCAACGACATCCTGGCCATGCGACTGGTCGTGGTCAACCATATCCAGCCCAACCTGCCGGTGGAGATAAAGCTCTTCGAGAAGAACGCGGCGAACAAGCAGGACGAGCTGAAGGAGACCGTCTCCGTTACGCTCCCGGAGGGCAGCAGGGACCTGATAATAACCACGATCCCGAAGGTGGAGGGGGAGGTCAAATTCACGGTCAGGCTGCCGCACTTCCCCGACGAGCTGACATATGACAACAACACGGCCGAGGTGTTCGTCAACGTGGTAAAGCGGAGCCTGAAGGTGCTGTACATCGCCGGGGCACCGACGCAGGAGTACCACTTCCAGGTGACCTGCCTGTCGCGCGACCCGATCATCAACGTGAGCTGCTGGCTGGACTGCGCCGATGTGGACTATCCCCAGCAGGGGAAGACCCGCATAGAGCGGCTGCCGAAGACGCTTGAGGAATGGATGATGTACGACGTGGTGGTCCTGTACGACATAGATCCCGAAAAGTTCGGCAACGAGCAGGAGAACGGGCTTGAGCACCTGATCCGCAAAGGCGGCGGGCTTCTGGCGATCGCCGGCCGCACCCACGGTCTGGATTCGCTCCTCCAGGTGCGCACCGAAAAGATGAAAGAGCTGCTGCCGGTCGTCATAGACAAGACCCGGCACCCGAACTACCGGGAGGTGTTCGACAAGCCGTTCAAGGCGGTGAGGACCGAGGCGGGGGTCAAGCACCCGGTGTTCATATTCGACATGAGCGCGAAGGCGAATGAGAAGGTATGGGAGAGCTTCCCGCAGTTCTACTGGCACCATCCCGTGGTGCGCGCCAGACCCGAGTCCGTGGTGCTGCTGAAGAAGGAAGGCCCGCCGGACGACCGCGGGGACGTCCTGATGGCGCTGATGCGCTACGGCGAGGGCGTCGTGTTCTACTCGGGCCTGGATACCCTCTGGCGCTGGCGCTACCCGATGGAGAACTACGACTACGACCGCTTCTGGACGCAGATCATAAGGTATCTGGGCGAGACCCGCCTGCTGGGCACGCAGAAGCAGGTGATTCTCGAGACCGACAAGAAGACCTACTCGCCGGGCGAGACCGTGAAGATATCGCTGGCCGTCCTGGACCCCGCTCTGGACAAGCAGCTCAGGCGCGAGGAACTCTACGCG
>JAOACM010000404.1 GCA_026417845.1 Planctomycetota bacterium
AGATGTGTATAAGAGACAGTGGTTGTGGCATAGGCCCCGGTTGTTGCGGTTGCGGTTGTCTTGGCGGTGGCGGCGGTGGTGGCGGGCCGCGGGGTCCGTAACTGGCGGCCATCAGCGAACTGATGCCTCCGGCTGGAGGCGGGTCGCGCCTGCCGGGAGGCGTGAGCCAGTCGGGATCGGCGTGCGTAGAATCGGAGGCTTGGACTTAGCCGGGAAGGGAACAGCGATGAACCGTAACAAGACCTTCGCCTCCGCCGGAAGAGGCGGCTATACTCTGATCGAGATGCTGGTGGTCATCAGCATCATCGTGGCGCTGGCCACGCTGGGACTGGCGGCGTTCGCGGCCTACACCACCAAGCGGGGGTTCAGGACGGCCGTCGAGGCGGTGGCGGGGAAGTTCCGCATGGCCAGGCAGCTCGCCATATCGGACCGGCAGCCGGTGTTCGTCGAACTGGTTGACGTAGACAAGGATACCGACCCGAGCAACGACAATGGAGCGGACAGCGTAATCATATACAAGGCCGAACGGCGGACCGACGAGATGGGCAAGGTGAGCGACATGCTTATCCGCCAGGCGACTGCGATGGAGGGCGACCCGCCCAGGTGCAAATTGACGGACGTGCAGCCGCTGTCCGTCGAAAATCTCCCGGATCGCATCTACTGGACGCTGATACCGGGCAACATGATCGTCAAGGAGGAAAAGCTGAAGGTCGAGACGTACAAGACCAAGATACCGAACCCGGATTTCAATCCGAATCTCCCGGAGAATCCGACCTCGAATCCGAAGATGATAGAAGTGATGAAGGAGAGGGTTTACAGGAAGACGACGCTTCTGAGCCGGCCGTTTTTCAAGTTCAATCCGGATGGGACGGTGGAGAGCGCGCCGGTCAAATCGCCGCCGACGAAAGAGTATCCGCCCAGCACGGTGCGGGTCTGGGATCAGGCGTCCGACCAGGAGGCGCAGATATACATTTCCCCCTCGACCGGCTACGTGAAGGTGGTATACAGGGACCACCCGGTGGTCTCGCAGACCGGGACGCCGAAGAAGCCGTGAGCGGCCGGAGGGGCGAAGCTCAGGCGAGGGGCCGGGGCGGGCGCCTTGGAGGCTTCCGGGCGGAAATGCCGGAGACGAGATTGGCTGGCCGCCAACGCGCTTCCCGTCCCGGTTATCTCTGGAGGCAGGAGGGACGATCGCGGGGCGGCGGTCGGGAATATACGGGGATAGAGCCGCGTAAGCGGCGAGGCGGGACATGAACAAAAAGGGATTCACGCTCCTGGAGGTGCTGATCGCACTGGGCATATTCGTGTTCGGCGCGGTGGCGGTCACCGGGCTTTACATCGGCAACGCGAACTCGGTGCAGCTTGCTAAGGAGGAAGTCATCGTCGCGCTGATCCAGCGCGACCTGTACGCCAAGAATCAGTTCCGCGCCTATTACGCCGGACGTCTGGGACACGAGCCGTTCGTTCAGGGCGGGGTGCTGAGCCTTAAGCGGCCGCCGGACGACCCGGAGGAGCCGAAGACGCCGGAATGGGTCATAAGGTGTGTGGCCGATTACAACAAGATGATGTCGGGCACGAAGCGGGAATGGGGAGATATAGACGCCTACCACGGATTCTACTTCTTCTGCTGGGAGGTAAGCAGCCCGAGGATTGAGGACAACCAGTTCGTGGACTGGAACGGGTACGGGGAGATCGCGGCAAGGGAGCTGGATTCGCCGTGGTTCGGGCAGGCGGCCGGAGGCGGCGAGGACCCCGGCAACGCCACGATAAACTGCGGCGACCCGGCGCCGAGCCACAACGTCAAGTACGACTCGGAACGGATGCGCTGGTACCAGAAGCGCCTCCGCGCCTTCATCTTCTGGGACCTGACGAAGATAGACCCCGGATGGGGCAACCTGAACGAGATAACCGACGGCGAAAAGCAGAAGACGATCATCAAGCAGATAAAGGACGGCAGGATGGCGAGATATGTGGAGTTCGATTTCGGCATATACAATCCGGATCTCAGGAAGCGGTAGGCGGCCGTCGCTGAGCGCGGGGCCGCGTATCGTTTTCTCCGCTCTGTGCAGCGGGGATCGAAGCGAGGGCAGACGAATGGATGCGCGGGCGGGAAGGCCGGGCGCGGGTATCGGAGGAGCGCAGGCTCCGGCCGGCAGGCCGGCGCGCGGACGGCGGCGCGGGTTGACGCTGGTCGAGCTGCTGGTGGCGATGTTCATAACGTCGCTGATCGGCATGATCGTCTACGCCATGTACACCGGCGCGATAGACTCGATGAACAGGATGGAACGCGAATTGCGGGCGCTCCAGAGCTTCCGCTCTGCGATGGACAGGATGGAACGCGACCTGGGAGGCATCTGCGTCAAGGCCGGTTACACCGCCTGGCAGACCAGACAATGGTTCTACGACAGCTACGACAAGCGCGCCGGCTGGTACTATGACGACACGTATCCGATGGCGACGAAGTTCAAGCCGATACACCGAAGCATGCTGCGGATATGCTTCAGGAACCGCTACATTGGCTTCTACAGGTCCAACGACGGCAGGCATATAGACCGGGTGGAGTACTACTACAACGCGCCGGAGCCGCGTCTCAAGTGGGCCAACGGGGAGGACGACGACGGCGACGATCCGGGCAACGGACTGGACATGCTTGTGGACGACAGGGGCTGTCTTATGATCCGTGAGACGCCAGACTCGCTGCCTGGAGGCGTGGACATAAATCCGAATCTCACCTTCGAGCATTACGCCAGGGAGCCGTCGCAGGCAGATTTCGGCAGACAGGACGGTTGGGGCTGGCCTCCGTGGCTGCGCGGCGGGGATCTGGTGGAGGAAAACTATTCCGGCAAGGTCATAGACGCCGGCGAGATATTGGCCGATGCGGTAAAGGACGTGCAGTTCTGGTACATGTACTCGACGCTCGACAGCGACATGCCGAAGTTCGCGCACTGCTGGCCTTACGTGGGCGAGCCGGGTGAAGGCGATGCGGTGGCCGGGGGCCCGTACGCGACCAAGGTGGGCGGCGGGGACGCTTGGAGCGGAAAGCGCGAGGACAAGACCGGTGTCGTGTGGCCGAGACCGGACGTGGACATCGCCGGCGGATTCGGTCGCCGGCGGTCGGACAACGCCAAGGGTCTCAGCTTCATGACGCTCCCGCAGGCCATCCAGGTGGATCTCGTATTCGACCTCGGCGTCAACGTGGATCTGAAGCTGTCCAAGACCATCTGGCTGCACGCATCGAAGTGGTACGATCTGATGACGCGCGAGATGTCCGGTACTACTCCCGGCGGCCGCGGGCCGTAGCGGACCGGCGCCGGTTCCACCCGAAAGGGCAGTCATTCCCTCAGCCGGGCTATCTTTCCTCCGCGATTTCCGTCTGTCCGGAGCGGGGTCTGGGCGTTGCCCCAGGCTGCCCGGCAGTCATCCGGCCTCCGGCGAAGCGAACCGGCGCCGCTCCTGGATTGCGCACACTCCAGCGGTCTCTTCCCTGTACTGGACGCAGGAATCCGGGCGTGCAATATTTACGTCTTGGGCAATATCCGGCTTATGAAGGAGGGAAGACGCGCCGTGAGATGCGTGGTTACCGGAGCGGCCGGGTTTCTGGGGTCCCACATAGTGGACGCCCTTTTGGCGCGCGGCGATGAGGTCATCGGGATAGACAGCTTCATAACAGGTTCGCCCGCGAATCTGGAGCACCTGAAGGGCGAGCCGCGCTTCCATTTTGTCAGGGCGGACGTAACGCGGTACATCGCTGTAGCCGGTCCTGTGGACAGGGTACTGCATTTCGCCTCCCCTGCCAGCCCGAAGGATTTCACGCGGTTCCCGATACATATTCTGAAGGTCGGCGCGCTGGGGACGCTCAACGCCCTCGGTCTGGCCTTCGCGAAGAAGGCGCGGTTCCTGCTCGCCTCGACAAGCGAGGTGTATGGAGACCCGGAGATCCATCCGCAATCCGAATCCTACTGGGGACACGTGAACCCGATCGGAGAGAGGGCGGCCTACGATGAGGCCAAGCGGTTCGCGGAGGCGCTGACGATGGCGTATCGCAACTCGCATGGGCTGGAGACCCGCATCGTCCGCATATTCAATACCTACGGGCCCAGGATGCGGCTGGATGACGGGCGGGTGCTGCCCGAGTTCGCGAGGGCGGCACTGACAGGTGCTCCGCTCAGGATACACGGTGACGGCAGCCAGACCAGGAGTTTCTG
>JAOACM010000040.1 GCA_026417845.1 Planctomycetota bacterium
CTTGGCGCACACAGCCGGTCCCCGACGTCGTCGGCAGAATCTCTCTACTTCCTCCATGCGCCCGGCAGAAACAACGTCAGTATGCCATATATTTCGAGCCGCCCCAGCAGCATCAGGAAGGTCAGAAGCCACTTGCCGAGGTCCGGTATCGAAGCGTAGTCTTGGTAAGGGCCGACCCCGGCCAGACCGGGGCCGACGTTCCCGAATGCGCTGAATACGGACGATACGGCCGTCAGCAGAAGGCTCTCACTTCCCATGTTTGCTGATCCGCCCGCCGGCGACCAATGATAGCCTGCGGTTTGCAGGATTACCGCCATTATCGCGGAGGACAGCGCCAGGATGACCGCGGTCAGGGCGAAGAAGGCCGCGACGTTGGCCTGAACGGCGGCGTCCACCGGCTTGCCATCCATCTTGACAAGATACACTGCGCGCGGCTGAAAGAGCAGCTTGATTTCCCGCCATGCGCCTTTCAGGACAATCAGCAGCCTTGCAACCTTGAACCCCCCAGCCGTGGATCCGGCGCACCCGCCAACCACCATCGCGATGAGCAGGAGGATCCGGCAGGCGGCCGGCCAGGCATCGAAGTCGGCATTACAATAGCCCGTCGTGGTCATCACCGAAGTGGCCGTGAAGAACGACGCGCGCGCGGCCGCCTCGATATTTCCGAATCTCTCAACGGTTCCGTCGCCGACCATAAAATCGCGGCCGCATACGTGGAACATCAGGAATGCCGCTGCCAGAACTGTCAGAGTCACCATCCACCTTATCTCCTCGCTCCGCCCGTGAACGCCCCAGTCCTTCTGAAATACCAGCCGGTAATGGGCCGTGAAATTCATCCCGGCGGCTAGCATGAAGACGGCGACTATCCACTGTACGACCGGCGGATACGCTCCCACCGAGGAGTTCCTGGTCGAGAACCCTCCCGTGGACACGGTAGTGAAGGCATGGCAGACTGCCTCGTACAGGGACATGCCGGTGAGAACAAGGGCGAGGACCTGAAGGACGGACAGGAGTACGTATATCTTCCACAGCGTCATGGCCGTGTCCCTGATTCGCGGCGTAAAGCGATCCTTCATCGGACCGGGAGCTTCGGCCTTGAACACCTGGTAGCCCCCCGCTCCCATCATGGGAAGAACAGCGACCACGAGGACTACTATGCCCATACCCCCCAGCCATTGGGTCATACAGCGCCAGAGCCCTATCCCGGGAGGCAGGCTCTCTACGCCATTGGGAAGCGAGGCCGTTTTCCCTATGACGGTGGCTCCGGTGGTCGTGAAGCCGCTGACGGCTTCGAAGAATGCGTCCGTATAGGAAAGTCCCAGCCCTGCGAAGAAAAAAGGAAGCGCTCCGAAAGCGGAGCACAATATCCAGGAAAATCCGACTACGCCGAAGCCATCAACGGTCGTCAGCGGCGCTTTGTGTCTGCGCAGGCCGACAAACAGTCCAAGCCCAGCCAGGCCCGTCGCGCCGATGGTCCAGAGAAATGCGGTCTGCTCCCCGGACTGGCCGCATATGACGGAGACAAGCGTGGGCACGAGCATGACGCTGGCGAGGATCAGAAGGACGATGCCAAGCGTCCGCAAAACGACGCGCTTGTTCATCCCTCCCCCTGCGCGATGCCGAACAGACGGGCCACCGCGGGAACCACCTCTCGCAGCGAGAACACTATCGCCTTGTCCCCGCTGCTTATGACCGTATTGCCGTCCGGAACTATAGTCTTCTCGCCGCGGATCACCGCTCCAACCAGCGCCCCGGCCGGGAATTTCACGTCCCTGAGCTTCCTGCCGGCGATCGGCGCTCCTTCCACGGCCATCATCTCGGCGGCTTCCGCGTCACCCCTCCCGACCTGGGCCAGCGAAAGGAGCGGACCGCTGCGCACATAGCGCAGTATCTCGCCGACGGTTACCAGTCTAGGGTTGACTACAGCGCCTATCCCGATCCCGTCCACTACCGGCACGTGCGAAGGCTCGCGCACAACCGTCATCACCCGATCCGCCCCGGCGCGTTTTGCCATCAGGGCCGCCATCAGGTTCGACTGATCCTCGTCGCCGGCCGCGACGAAAAAGTCCGCCTCGCCAACTTTCGCCTCAGTCAGCACGTCTACGTCCACGGCATCGCCCCGGATCACCGTCGCGCCGGACAGTTCCGCCGCGGCCCGCTCCGCCCGATCCTCCTCCGGTTCGATGATCAGCACCTGCCGGCGCATCTCCTCCGCCTCGCGCGCGAGCATTACGCCCTCGCGTGAAGCCCCATAGAGAACCACCTTCCTGACCGGTTCGGCCCGCCGCTGGACCATGGGCAGTATCAGCGGCACAAGGTCCCGCGAGACAAGGAAATACGTCCTGTCGCCGCTCCTCACCGAGTCGCCGCCGCGCGGCACCAGGAGGCGACGGCGCCCGCCCTCCCGACGTTCGATCGCGACTATCAGAACCCCCTCACTGGCGAACTGCGGTATCTCCTCAAGCGTCCGGCCGGCTATCGGAGCCTCATCCCGGATGTCGAACCCGGCCAGCACTATGTCGCCGCCGGCGAAATCGGCCACCTCGACCGCGCCGGGAAGTTCCATCAGGCTGCGCATGGCCGATACCGTCGCGCGCTCGGGATTTATTACCCGGTCCACTCCAAGGCGGTCGAGCTTCAATACGGCCTCTTCCTCGGTGTAATCCGGATTGCGTATACGCGCTACCTTGACCGGCACGCCGTACTCGCGAGCCACCATGCACACGATGATATTCATCTCGTCGCTGTCCGTGACGGCGATGACCATCCGGCAGTCGGCTATCCCGGCGCGCTCCAGGACCCGAGCGCTCGCCCCGTTTCCTTCGATGGCCATCACGTCCAGCCGGTCGCCTATCCCGCGGATGCGGGCGCCGTCCCGCTCCACCACGCTGACATCGTGCCCCTCCTGGCACAGCTTCTCAGCCAGATGGAACCCGACGGCGCCGGCTCCGACTATCAGTACGCGCATATCGTTCCTCCGTGGACGACACGACCATTGTAGGCCCTTCAGTTGTCCCCCGCAAGCATCCCCGTTCGCCGCCGGCAGACGGCTTGCGCGGGCGTATCGTGGCGGCCGGATGACGGCAGCCTCCGGCTTCCGCTTTGGGCGCCGGAGGCGTCCGTGGGGGGCCCGGGCGGTGCCGTGGCGGCGCCGGAGCGGGCCGGCTGGCGCCCAGCGCCCCGGAGAACCGCTCCGAACCGGATATCGTGCCCCGCAGCGCGACCGCGCTCCCCTGCAGGGGCCGGAGAGCCGCCCTTGACCGCAGCGATCGGATTCGGCCATAATCATCCGTGGCGTTCATGCGCGGGGGCGCGGAGTCCGCAGCGTCTTCCTTACCGCTGCGGCGTCCCCCGCGGATCCCGGCGGGCATGACCCGGTAAATTGCGATCGGAAGCCGGGCAGAACGCACCTCCACGCGGACCGGGAGTTGACGCAGGGCATGGATGGAAGGAAGGAAAAGGATGGGAAAGCAGGCTTTGTCGCATAAAGGTCGTAAGACCTTGTGCAATAGGTTGCCACATGACGACCGGACGGGATTGATTCCGCGCAATCTGCTGTTCTACATGAACTTGCGACTTTAATTGTGCAACAAAGCCGGGAAAGTACGAAAGACTGGCAAAGGAGAAAACGACGGCTTGGAGCCTGTCCAAAAACTTCCCGCCGTGAGGCGGGGACGCTGAGCCCGATGCTCCGCGCCGGCGGTTTTCGGACAGGCTTGAAGAGCCTGCTCCAGAAACCTCCGGATGGGAATAGAGGCAGCTTCGAACCCAAGGCTACGCGCCTGAGTTTTTTGGATGGGATCTTAAGGCCGCGCTGAAGGAGAAAGCACCGATGGGAAAACTGCTCAATCGCGTCCCGCGTCCGGTCATGCTCCTGGTGATGGACGGCATAGGGAACCGGCAGGCGAAGGAGTACAACGCGGTAAGGACGGCCCGGACCCCGAACCTGGAACGCCTCGCGTCCGAATGGCCTGTGACTGAACTGCTCACAAGCGGCACAGATGTCGGCCTCTTCAAGGGCCAGATGGGCAATTCCGAAGTGGGGCATCAGAACCTGGGCGCCGGCCGCATCGTCTGGCAGGACATAATGGAGATCACGCAGGCGATCGTCAGCGGGGAATTCGATCGCAACGAGGCGCTCAACGGGATCATAAAAGAGACGGCCGCGGCCGGCGGCCGCATACATCTCCTGGGTCTGATAGGCGACGGCGCCGTCCACGCCATGGACGAACACCAGATAGCCATCCTCAGGTTGTGCGCGAAGAACGGAATGACCCGCGACAGGGTGGTCGTGCACGCGATCATGGACGGCAGGGATACGCCCCCCGAATCCGGACTGGGGCACATCAGGTACCTGCAGAAACGAATGGACCTCTACGATGTAGGCGTGATCGGATCCGTCTCAGGCCGCTACTACGCGATGGACAGGGACAAACGCTGGGATCGTACCAAGCTCGCATGGGACACCATCGTCCTGGGAAAAGCCAGATATACGGCCCGGAGCGGGGAAGAAGCTGTCGCCAATGCCTATAAACGATTCCACGACGGCATAAGCAATGAGACGGACGAGTTTATCGTGCCGACGGTCATAGTCGGGGAAAACGGCGAGCCGGTCGGAACCATGCGGGACGGCGATGGCGCCATATGGTTCAGTTTCAGGGCCGACCGCGCCAGGCAGATGTGCTTCGCGCTGACGCAGCCGGACTTCAATGCCTTCGACAGGGAGAGATGGCCCAGGATCAGGCTGGCCACGATGACCCATTTCCATGACGATCTCAAGGTCCCCGTCGCGTTCCCGCCGACGTTCGTGAAAAGGACCATGCCGGAGATCGCCAGCGGGCACGGGATGCGGCAGCTGCGCATAGCCGAAACCGAAAAATATCCGCACGTCACGTTCTTTTTCAGCGGCAGGCGCGAGGAAACCTTCCCCAACGAGGACCGGGTGCTGATCCCGAGCCCGAGGGACGTCAAGACATACGACCAGAAGCCGGAGATGAGCGCCCGCCCGGTGACGGACAGGGCGATCGCCGAGATCGAATCGGGGAAGTACGACTTCATAGTGCTGAACTACGCCAACGGCGACATGGTCGGACACACGGGAGTCTTCGAGGCGGCGGTGAAGGCGGTGGAGACTGTGGACGAGTGCGTGGGTAGGGTCGTGGGCGCGATGCTGAAAGCGGGCGGCGCCGTCCTGATAACATCGGACCACGGAAACTCCGAGGAGATGTGGGATTACGCCGCGAACTGCCCCCACACGCAGCATACCACGAACCCCGTCCCATGTATCCTTGTCTGCAAGGGACTGGAAAACGTCCGGCTCCGCAAGGGCGGCAGGCTCGCTGATGTCGCCCCGACGCTGATGGAAATAATGGACATCCCGGTCCCTCCAGAGATGACCGGGAAATCGCTGATTCTCCAATGAAGGACGTGACGATACGCCGGCGGCGCTCGCGTGCAGGAACGCGCGGTTCCGCCGTGGGGACAGATCCCTGTCGCAGGGGAATGTCCGTTCCGCAGATGATGGGTAATTGCCCGCCGCTCTCAGGTGGCGGCTGCTACCAGTTGCGCGCACGAACCGGGACGGCAACGGAGCGCCACGAACGGGTGTGCTCCCCCCGCCGTGTCCCGGCGCATGGGGTGGCAAACAATTACTGATGAGGGGGACAAGCGATCGCGCAACCTGAGCCGGCCCGCGATAACTTTTCCGGAGCGTAACGGGCGCGCGGCGGATCGGCAGCTGAAGATCTGCGGAAGTTCCAGGCGCGCGAGGCCCGATCCGCAAGCGCCCCTGACGCCCGTCTTCAATTGCGCGGATGGGACATGACGTCCGGCGGGCGCATCACAGGGCGATTGCTCCGCGGAACCGGAATGGCGGGTGGCTGTTCGAATGCACGGAGGTCGAAAGATGGCGAAGGCCAGATGGACCACGGGACAGGTGGTAATAATAGCGATCCTGGTGTTGCTGTTTGGAGGGGTGATCTGGAAGCTTCTGTGGGGTGTCCTGCACCTGGCTGCCAACCTGCTCATCTTCATTCTGGCGGTGCTGGGGATCGTCTGGCTGGTGCGTGCCGTCTCGGGCGACGGATGACCGGCGGCGGCGCGGGCCGGGACTGCTCCCGCAAACGATCGATGTAGGTCAAATGGACGCGGATAAGAGCCGGCATCTCCCTAGGCCTGGAATCTCTACGAGCGCTTGTTCAGAAACCTCAGACGGATTTTGGCCGGACGCTGCGAAAGACCAGAGTATCGCAGAAAGTTCCGGATGGCCCCGTCGCGTGATCCCGGCTCCGTCTCGAATGCCCTGGTCATCTCTCTTCGCTGACCGCCGGCGCTGAGCCGGCCGCCGCACCGATCGCTCCGATGGCCAGTTCGATCAGAAGAAAGAGGATCGAAGCGGCCGCGAGGAACGGCCTGATGTCCGCGCTGCCCGACGGTGCGGCCATCTCCCTGTAAACCTCGGCCAGGTCGGAGGGCATCTCCACAAGACGCCCCCCGCCCGCGTCGGCCAGCCTGCGAAGATGGTCGCGATCGGCTCCCAGCGCGGCATATTCGGGGCTGCAAGGTACGCTGAACAGCTGACGCGAAAGTGCGCGTTGCCCTCCGCCGTCGTCTTCGATCAGCGCCATATACGTTCCCTGTGGAAGGCGCGGGAGTTCGGCTTCGTAGCGTCCCGGACCGGTCTGTTGAAGCTGCACGCGAAGCGGCAGCCCGCCGCCGTCCGCCTCGCGCCCGCCGGACACGGCGGCCCGGAGCTTCAGGAAGTTCCCCGGCAGGCCCTCCGGCGTCGCCGCATCCACCCGCAGCCTGACGATGCCGTCCCCGATGTTCTCCGCCGTCGCCGTGATCCCGGGATCTTCGTCGCCGCCGAGCAGCCACCCGATCAGGCCCGCCAGGACCATTCCCCCGCCGCGCCAGGGGCCTTCCGGAGTAAAGAAACGCGCCCCGGCTTCGCCGGAGAACGGGAAGCACAGGACCGCCGAACGGCCGCGGCCGACGTGGGCAAGGGCCAGTACCGGGTCGGGCCGCTTCCCTCCGGTGTCTACGACCGTTATCGCATCCGGCCTTCTTCCGGTCCTGTTGCGCCAGGCAAGTTCCGGCCATGGCCCGGCGGGCAAAACGGCCGGGTGGGGCGCTGAGATGGCCGGCCTGAACGCCCCTTCGCGGACGTACTTATCCCTCGACAGTCTCTCTATATCGGCCTTCAGGTCCTCCCGCAGCCGCGTAACATCGCCAGTCCTATAGGCGCGCCCGCCTCCCCGCCCAGCCATCTCCGCCATCAGCTCCGCGCCACGCTCATCGTCCCCGATCAGGAACGTGGACAGGATGCAACCCGCCTCCCGCATGCTTTCGGCCACAGGAGGCAGATCCTTCTCCTGCGGCGGGACGCCCTCGGGCCTTCCGTCGGATATCAGCAGGGCGATCTTCCTGTCCGCCGGCCTGCTTCCGCTCCGCGCCCTGGCCTCGACCAGCGCTTTCAGTATATCCGTGTTCGCCCTCGTGACGATCCCACGCACTTTCTCTTCGATGGATGCCATCCGCGAAAGCGGCTCGCCGTCCACGATCACCCTGGCATCGCCCGAGAACGCGATCACCGTGACGATGTCTCGCTCCCTCAGCCCCCGCATCGCATCCAGCACGGCCTCGGCGGCTACCTCGATCTTCGGCCCCCGGGGCGTCGGCTCCGCCATCGAACGGGAAGCGTCCAGGATGAAAATGTAGTGGATGACGCGATCGTCCTCGGGCTCCATCAGCACGGGCAGGGCCTGTTCGAGCAGGCCGTCCTTCAGATGGCCGCCGGCGCCGAAGGCATCGGGTCCACCTGTCGCGAGCAGGCCGCCGCCCATGTTGCGGACGAACTCGCAGATCGCGCGCCATTGCTCGTCGCGCATGGCCCTGAGCGGCAGGCCGTCGAGCAGGACGATGTCGTGGCGGCGCAGCGCGGCCGGGTCAGGCGGCACGTCGCGAGGCCGCAGATGGCGGATTTCAATCCCGAGGCTTCCAGCCTGATCGGCGAGCTGTTTCCACAGGGGCGAATCGGACTCACAGACGACTGCCGCCCGCCTGGCGGGAGCCACCAGAGTCGCGCCGCGGGCATCATTATTGCCGAGGAAAGCGTCGCTTGGGACATCCAGCCGCGCCACGTAGCCCGCCACGCCGGCCGGAGGGTTCCTGTCGCGAAAGCGGACGGACGTCCAACCCGCCGCACGGAGCTCAAACGGCGCCGCCGCTATCGGATCAGACCTCTCCGCTCCTTCGCGGAACAGCAGCGCCCTGCCGCGCGCCGGCCCGTCGCTCCTCACCACGACATCCACCGGTATCGCCGCGCCCCTCCGCGCCCGCGCCGGAACGGCCAGCGATTCGATCCGGACATCAACGGCACCGGCCATATCCACCGGAGCGCAGCACAGCCGCGCGCCCCGCAACCGCGCCGCCCGGGCCTCCAGGACGCCCCCGCCGGCGTTGTCCCTCCCGTCTCCGACCAGAACTATCAGCCGCGCCTTCGCCGCGTCCGGAAACTGCGCCGCGGCGAACGATATGGCCGCGCCGATGTCAGTCCTCCTCCTGTCCGGGTTTTTGCGGGGACGTTCCAGGTCGAGGGGCAGATCGGCACCGGGACGGATGTCGCCGAAGTCGGCCTCCAGCGACGCATCGCCGCCGAATATCGCCACGGCGCATGGCGAGCTGGACGGAAGGACGCGGAAGAGCGATTCAAGGACCCGCCGCGTCGCCGACCTGTCGGCCATGCTCTCGGAGACATCCACGAGGAATACGGTGTGGACCTCAGTGGGTGCGCCGGAAAGTTCCGGCCCGGCCAGCGCGCAGATCAGGGCCGCCACGGCGAGTAAGCGCAGCATGGCCGAGGCGATCTCACGGCGGCGTCCCGCGAGGATCCGCGGAGACGATCCGGCATCCGCCGGCGCCGCCCCCCGGAGCGCACGGAACGCCGGCCCCAACAGGAACAGCGCCGCCGGCGCCAGAAAAATCAGCACCCATACCCGTTCGAAGGAAGTGAAACCTTCCATACGGACAGGAGTTTAATCCGTAGCGCCGGACGGGCAAGCGGTTTCGCCGGCCGGGGGGGCGTCCGCCTCCCGGCGGGAACGCGGATGCCTCCCGGTTACGGGAAGCCCCACGTGTAGTTTTTCGTCGTGGCGCGCCATACGCGGAAGCCGCTGCGGGCCTTCATCGTTCCGCCTTGCAGCGCCGCTTCAGCACCCAGATAGGTGCGGAAGATCAGCCATTCGCTGGTCTTGAGGGGTATCAGGCTTTCGGCGGCCGGAACCGGCTCGGAGGCGATCTTGAACAGGCCGCTTTTCGCATTGAAAGTCGCCCTTCTTATGCCGCCGACTCCGGCTATGAGCGCCTTCGGACTGCTGGGCTCCTGCTGCACCATCTCTACCGGCACCGTGAATATCTTCGCGGCGATAGAGAACAGCCAGTTGCCGCTCGCAGCCTTGACCAGCTCGTCGCCCACGTCGAACATGCCGTACACGACCAGTTCGTGCGCGGCGCCCTTGACCTCCTTGAACCGCGCCTTGGTAACCATGAAGTATCCTGATGCCGTGCCGTCCTTGCGCTTGAACCTGCCCACGCCGCGCTCGTTCTGGACCGCCTCATAGGAGTAAGTCAGGGCGACCGATCCGGAGGGCCCCTCACCAACGTCCGGAATGATCATCCATGTGACTGGAATGACGACATCCTTGCCCTCGACCGTCTCGTTGTACGCGCCCAGCGCGCCGAAGGCGCTCGCCAGGTCCGCGCCGCGAATGCGCAGGTCTACAGCGCCGTTGAACACGTTCAGTTTAAGTGAAACTTCCGCCTCGCCGATCGGCCCATCGAACACGCCCTTGGCGTTAAGGGGTATGTCGAAGACCGCGCCGCCGATGTCCAGATGCAGCGTGTCTCCCGCCAGATCCGCCGGGTTGGGCGGCAGAAGGTTCGAGTTGATCAGGCCCCTGAAAATCAGCGAATCGGGCGCGGAATCGCCGCGGGCACGGGCGTCGAAGTCGAGCAGGAAGCGCGAACTCGTCGCCACGAGGCCCGTCGGGGGGGTGAACTTGTTGAAGTCCCGGACGAATATGGAAAAGTTCTTCGTCGAGTTCGCTCCGAAGCTGTCGGTTACGCGAATTGCGAAATTGAACGTCTGGCTGCCGGCGGCCGTCGCGCCGTCTATGACGCCGGTCCCCGCGTTCAACCGCAGCCCCGGTGGCAGCGATCCGCTCGCCAGCGAGAACGAATATGGCGGTATGCCGCCGACGACCTGCAGCGGAACATTGTAAGGCGCTCCGACCATCGCGGGCGGCAGCGACGGAGTGGTTATGATCGGCACCGACGCGTACATCGCGCCGAATATCTCTACGAAAGTTCCGCCCCCATCCTCATAGAAGATTGCGCAACCAGCCTCGGACGGCGCCAGGCACGGATAGGTCTCCTCCTGCGCGTTGGCGATTATGAGTTCCCCGAACGGATCGGCTACCCGGCCGTCGGCGGCGATGATGTTTATACGCAGATCGCCGTTCTCGGCGGCCCAATCTTCGCAGACGACGAAACAGGCCGAGCCGACAGATGTTATGGCGGGCAAGTTCGGAGCTCCGCCGGTAATTAGCGGGATGCCGGCGGCGTCGAGGAGCGTGCCGGCCGGAGTTATCCTAGCCGCCCGGACCTGCGTGCCGTCAATCCCGACATGCCGCCAAGCGGCCACGTAATTGGCTCCGTTGAAAGCAACATCCGGAACGTAAGAGCCGAACTCGAACGGTAGCGACTGATTCTGAACAGTTACGCCCCCGGCGGAATTGACGATCGAGTACCTTGCCCTGGTTTCCGAAGTTCCAGAGTCATAATTTTCATGCACGACGCACCAGCCCGCGCTTCCGCCGGCTGCCACTCGCGGCCGGCGGTTGCTGTCGCCTGAAGCGATCAATATCGGGGCGCCGACGAGATTCAGCGAATGATCGAACCGCTGGCCGTAGATGTCGAAGTAGCCATCCCCCATATCCATTTCGTAAACCACCAGTCCCTGAGCCAGGGTATCGTTCCAGGCCAGAGCGGGGAATCCCAGTGGCCCGGAATAAGAATAGGCCAACAATATGCCTTCCGGCGGGATGGCGTCCTCGTAGGGACTCACGGCCAGTACTGGCGTCCCGCCTATAACCGTCGGACCTTCCTCATATGTCGTCACGATCGCGAGGAAATCCTGGCCATCAGTAGCTACGCTGACCTGCCGCTCGAAGGGCTCGTAAACGTTGGGGCCGAATATGAGCGGCATGCCATCGAGCTGGTTCCCGTTCTTGTCCAGACGTGCGCCGACTGCCCACGCTACGCCGTCGCTCCTGCCCACCGCCTGCCACGCCACCAGATAAACTTCGCTCAGTTCCGCGTATGCCGCCGCCGGGCAGTAATTGTCCGCGTCCTGCCATGTCCAGGAGGTTTCTATCCAGCCCGAATCCATCGTGGGAACATCAACCCGCATCGTCAGGACCATTGGCGGTCTGCTGTAATCCCCGTCGAACGTCGCGGCCAGCCTGGTCCCATAGGGAGTATCAATAGAAGCCCAGGTGTGGTAATTCCTCGATCCGCCTTCGAGCCAGACATCACCAGAGTCTATGGGCGAGCCGGTGAGATCTAATCTCCTCCCGACCAGCGTCACGAAGTCGCCGGGATCGGAAGCGACCACCAGGTAACAACTTTCTCCAGCCGAACTGAAACTGGCTACGGGGTTGAATCCGAAACCCGGAAGCTGGCTTTCGGATATGACAAGCGATCCTGCGGCCACTTCCACTTTATCCGCGAGAATCTGGTCGGGTCCCCCTCCCTCCGACACGACCAGCCAGTTCGAGCCGGTTCCATCCGCGGCGACGGAAGGACCGGAATAGATATAGCCGACATCGGTTATCTGCACCCCCGAACTCGCCGGTCCGCTCGGGAAATCAGTGGAATCCAGATCCTGCGAGGCGGCATCCACCCGTCCGCCGTAGATATTGAGGAATTTGACCCCGTCGTATCTATTCCATACGACCAGGAAATCTCCCACGCCGTCGAAGGCCACATCCGGATTGTACTTGTCGCATCCGGCTTCGCCGCCGATCGTGAAGTCGCCGGTCAGTAGGCTGCCGTTTTTATCCAGGAACAGGCCCATTACGTCTACGTTGGTGCTCTGTTCCTCGTACACGACCAGATATTGCTGAAAAACGTCATCCCACGCGAGCGCCGGGTTATTACAATTCGATCCGGCGATTACAAGCGGAGTGCCAACGACAGGCGTCGGAGACCCCGCATTCACCGTAACACAATTAATATACCGCTCTCCAATATTCGGTCCCCCGTCGTAAACCACGAGGAACAGGGGTGAGGTCGCGCCCTCGGAATAGCCTACCCTGACGGTCGTCGGAAGCTCCTGAAGCCCCGGGGCTATTACGAATCCCGGTATGTCGAGCGGTCGGCATGTAATCGGATGCACGCGGCAGCCTTTGACGACGTATGGCCCACCCTCTCCGTGGCTCGGGTCAGCAACCCAGGCTGCCAGCAGGACGCGGTTGACCGGGTCGTAGCCGATCCCTGCCGCCATCGGGGTGTCCGGATCGGGCATGGGGACTTCCATGTTTCCGTCCGATATCTGATTGGGACCGGATACCAGCGGGTCTATCGTGACCGGATACACGGCCTCGTCCATCCAGCTCGTCGGGATCGTTATGCTGAGAGTGCCGGTCGCGGCGTCGTATTTCGGAAGTATCCGCCTGGTGCGGCCGGAGGCATCGGCCACGGTGGCTGCGCCGTAGCGGACGCGACAGGCCCCGGAATCGTGGAATTCGAGCGCGCCGTCCAGGGCGCTGCGGGGCGCGGGCTTCAGCGCAGTCTCAACCTTCTGCTCGACCACCAGGTCCCCGCGACCGCGAAGCTCCTCGTTGAACACGAAAACCTGCTCTATGCCGCCCTTCCTGCCGATGTACCGTTCCACGATCCCACTGCCCCTGTCGTATTCCACTACGTTATGGGCGGATGCCGGGGCGGCGGTGTGGGCGGTTTTCCTGTCGTAGACCAACTCGCTGCCAAACCTTACTTTATCCAAACGGAACCTGACAGAATTGGCGGAGTCGAAGCGGCGTTCGCCCTTCGCGGATATCCGCGGTCTGTATTCGAAGCCGGCCTCGTCGAAGCGCGCCCAGTGGCGGCCGGCCTGGATGCCGAGCCTCCCGTCCTCCATCGGCCGGGCGGCGAAGTCGCACTTGTCAACGAGATCATTAAGGTCGAAGGGCAGGTCCGCCGCGGCGATCCGGCCGCGCGAGGGGTTACCGGCACGTTCGGCGGCAGATGCCGGAAGGGCCGGAGCCACGGTCCGCGCAATGGGCAGATCAGGCGCCTTCCCGCCCGCTGGAAGCGGCACGGTCTCCATCTCCGGTCCGCGCGCAACCAACCACATGGCGACCACCCCAGCCGCTGCTGCAATCGTACCGAACAAGGCGAGCTTTTTCATCTGGCATCCTCCAAGAGGGATCCTCACGATCGGGCCCAATATCTTACAGGCTCGAAAACGCGCGACATGCACACTGTTGCGGAGCCGGCGGCAGATCGCGACTCTTTGTCCCCGACCCCAACACATTCAGCCTCGGTACTATAATATGACGCCGGGCCGATTTCAAACGAAATCGAGGAGGAAGGGGCCGGTTGCGCCGTTGTTTGCGGGCAGCCGTCAGGGAGGATGCGAACGGGCGCGGAGGGGTCGCGCAGGCTTGCCTCCAACGCTCCCTGAAAGGCGCCTGGGGTAAAGATCGCGAAAAACGCTACCCAGAGGCAGCGGGATCTCTCTGAAGAACCGGTGGGAGACCTCCCGCCGCCCGCGCCTATCTCCCTCCCGTCCGTGGACCTCGCAACCGGCCTGGACGCCTCCGATTCGTTCGCATCAGCGCCTGCGCGGGTCGTTGACCGGGCATTCCGGCATCTCTCCGCGCAGCACCGCCGCCACGGCGCGGGCAGCCAGACGCTGGAGGCTTTCCAGCGACTGCTCCGAATACCACGCGGCGTGGTCGGTAAGGATGACGTTATCCAGCTTTCTAAGGGGGCTGTCCATAGGGAGCGGTTCCTTCTCGAACACGTCCAGCCCCGCGAAGGCGATGCGCCTGGCGGCCAGCGCATCGTACAGCGCCGCCTCATTCACCAGCGGACCGCGGGAGGTGTTGACCAGTATGGCGGTCGGCTTCATAAGCGCGATCTGGGCGGCGCCGATCATGTGGCGCGTCTCCTTAGTCAGGGCCGCGTGGATCGAGATGAAGTCGGACTCGCGGCAGACCCGCTCCAGCGGGACAAGCTCCACATCCATCGCGCGGGCCTTGTCCGGGGGAAGATACGGATCGAACACGAGAACCTTCAGATCCAGGCCGCGGACCTTCTTTCTGAGCGCGGCGCCGATCGAACCGCAGCCTACCATGCCGAGAGTCCGGCCCTGAATGCGGTATATCTTCTCGCGCGGGCCGAGATCCCATTTGCCGTCGCGGACGTAGCGTTCGTGCATCGTCAGCTTGCGGGCGCAGGCCAGGATCAGAGCCAGCGCGTGCTCGGCGACCTCGTCCGAACAGTACGGCGGGACCTTGGCCACCCATATGCCGGCCGCCGTCGCCGCCTCTATGTCTACGTTGTCCACCCCGACGCCGTAGCGGGCTATTACTTTGCACTTTTTCATCTCCCGGATCAGCGGCGCGTCAATGACGGTCTGTCTGAGAAGTATGCCGTCGCATTCGCGGCACAGCTTGCGGACGCCTTCGGGTGACGGGTCGTCGCGCAGGACAATCTCCGCGCCGACTGGTGCCAGCTCTTCCTTCTCCCACTCGTAGTGCGGATATCCAAGATCCACCACGCCTACTTTGTAGCGAGCCACCGCTGCCTTCCTCCTTTCTTGCGTGCGATCCGTCCTTCCATTCGTCGCCCTTCCTTTTTTTCTCCGGCGGGGTCGTTCCGTCCGCCGGACCGGCCTCACCTTCCGCGGGTCAGGTTCCCGCGCTGCCGCCGGTCAGCCACCGTCCATCCCTGATGGTCCGCCCGGCGCGGTGGCGAGGAAGGTCGGGTATCGCCGATGCCCGCGCGCCGTTGAGGTCCGCTTCGCCCCACAGCCCGAGGGCGCGTGTCGGTAAACCCGACGCATCCGCGGCGCGGTACACTCCGCGCTGCAGTTTCGGGGGCGCGTTCCTTATCGCGCGTGCCGCGTTCCTGATCCCGCGTGACGCGTCCCCCATCCTGCGGCGCGCCCGGCCGGACCGCTCTACCCGCCGGATGTTTACAGCGCCAGGAAGCCGGCGTAGAGCGCTGCGCCGGCCAGGATCGCTTCCAGCACGGCCGCCGCCCGCATCTCGCCGTCAGTCACAGCGTTCACGATCCGGCGCACAAGGTCCGGGGCCGCGGCCAGAAGCAACGCCTCCGCCGCCACCATCGCCCCCAGAACGAAAAGGACTGCCGGGATCATGGATCATCTCCGTCGCCCGCGCAAGCTGCGGTTGCTTCCATCGCGGATCTCCCGAGGCAATTGTTCGCCGTCCTGTATCCCGGGCTGCATCGGGCGGTAACCGTTTGCCGCGCTCAGGCAAGGGCTGCTGCCCGCTGTGTGGCGAGCCGGTACAAACCAACAAAGCGCAGCCACATTGTGGATACGCTCCGCCCGCTGTGCCCAAAAC
>JAOACM010000003.1 GCA_026417845.1 Planctomycetota bacterium
CCGCGCCGGAGACGCTCCAGCGCCCCGACATATGCCTGTTGCACGACGTCCTCGGCATCCGGCGAACGCCCGCCCAGGCATCTCGCGGCCAGGCCGTAGGCGGCGTCGCGCAGTTTCAGCAGGCGATCGAGGATCCGCTCCCCTTCACACCCCATGTCCCTGCCTTCCGACGTTTCCACCATCGCATCGCCTCCGCCGCGGCCGTGCCGGTTTTCCCGTACCTATGATGCAATGCAGGGTGTCGCCAACACGAAAAAATGGCGCGGCGATGTTCCAATAAGTGCCTACTCAGCGTACCATTGCAAACAGCATCTGCAACCGGAACGCGGCAAACAAGTGTCAAGTAGTTATGCCTTGAACCAGTTCGGCAAAGTCACAACCATTTGCCGCTGAACATAGTTGCGAACTTTATCGTGTAAGAACCTGCCCTCTTTACGCCTGATCTGGCACACCGGTCGAGTCGCAAATGCCACTCTTGCAATATGTTGCGGCTCTCTAAACCGATTCAAGGAATTAGTTGTTTGTCGTGTCCGTATATGGGGTCGCAGCGGGCAGAGCAGACCTGCTTGCAGTAAGCCACTTCTGTAACCGTTCGGGCACGCCACTGCAGCAGCACCGACCAAACGCAGCAAACAATTACAGTATCAAGCACGAGGTCTCGGCAGGCTATCCTTTAAGCTTCTTGTCGAGTATCTCGCGGACCTTGCTCTTCAATTCCGTCAGATCGCCGGACTTGACGACGTAGGCATCGGCCGACCAGGTCATGAAATTGTCCTTATAAGTACCATAGGCCGTGTTGAGGACGACGGAGATGGTCTTGTCCTGCGCGAGCACCTTTCCGAGGACTTCGATGCCGTCCATGCCGGGCATCGAGATGTCGAGTATGACCAGGTCCGGCTTGTTCTTTTTCACGATTTCCAGCGCCTCAGCCCCCGACCCGGCCGTCTCGACCTCGTAGCCTTCCTCCTCGAACTCTTCCTTGTAGAGAACCTGCAGGTTCCTGTCGTCGTCCACCACAAGCAGGCGCGCCATGTTTTCCGTCCTCCCGGCAAAAGCTTTTGCGGTGCGGCCGCGCATTCTCCGGCAGGCGCAACGTCCGCCCCGGCTCCGCCCCTGTATATAATTTACCGCGTCCGAGTCGCGGCCGCCACCAGTAATGGGCATTGGGGGCGGCAGGACCGGGAACATCCCCTTCGAACAGGACCGCTTCGACTTCGTATCCCCTTACACGTTGGGACGGCGGTCGCCGCCAGGGCGGGTTTGGAACCCGCCCCACCGCCCCACGCGCGGAGGCGGCGGGATACAGCTCGCTGCGGCCGGGAAAGGCTTGCCTCGCCCCCTGCACGCGGAGGCGGCGGGACCGTACCCGGCATCCCGCCCGCGGATGCTTTGCGCTCCAGCGAGGGGGTACGGCAAACGGCTCCTTCCTCCCCTACCCCGCCCGGCCCTTCAAAGGCAGATGGATGACGAACTGGGTGCCTTTCCCGCGCTCGCTGGACACCATAACCCGTCCGCCGTGGTCGTCGATGATCTTTTTGCTGACCGCCAGTCCGAGGCCCGTTCCGTTCTGCTTGGTCGTAAAGAACGGGCTGAATATCCTGTCCATGAGCTCCGGGGGTATCCCGACGCCCGTGTCCGCGACGGACATCTCCGCCATATCCTCCTTTCTGCGCGAGGATATGGACAGCTCGCCCCCGGCCGGCATGGAGTCGGCGGCGTTCTGTATCAGGTTGATCAGCACCTGGGATATCTGAGTCTCGTCAATCATTACGTCCGGCAGGGAGCGGTCGAGGTCGAGGAAGAGCCGTATGTTCCTGTTCAGGAGGGTTTCGTTCTGGACGCGGCAGACGCGTTCTATCAAGGCGTTGAGGTCGGCGGGTTTGAGCTGCGGGGTGGCCGGCCGCGAGAAATCCATGACCGCCCGCAGGATGTTCTCCAGCCGCACCACTTCCTCGGCTATTATCCTGGCGTTCCTGATCACTCTCTCGGTGTTCGACGGCTTGCGCATTATTGTGCGGGCGAAGCCGCCTATGGTGGCCAGGGGGTTCCTTATCTCGTGCGCGACGTGGGCGGCCATTTTTCCCACGGTGGCGAGTTTTTCCGAATGGACGAGGGCGTCCTGTATCCGCTTGAGTTCCTGCAGGCGGAGCTGAAGTTCGGCGTAGGTCTCGGCGTTTTCGATGGCCAGGCCGGCCTGGCCGGCGAACAGCGTAAGGAGCTTGACATGCTCCTCAGTTATCTGCCTCCCTGAATAGAGGTTGTCGGCCAGCAGCACTCCGACGACGGTCCCCTTGGCAACCATCGGCACGCTGACGAACCCGTTCGTGCCGAACAATCTGCGGAACCGCTCGGTGACCCTGGGGTCCGAGACGGCGTCAGTGACGAGCTGCGCCTTCTTCTCCAAGGCCGTCCTGGGCACGATCTCGCTAGGGTCGTCCATCGGGTACGAAAGCTCGCGGACCATCCTGTGCAGCGGCCCGCCGTCCACGGGGGACGATTCGACGCTCCTGAGCAGTTCGTGCAGGCTCCTGGCCTTGGTCGAAAGTTCAGCCCATATCCTGAAGGCCTCCTCGCGGCTGGAGGGCCCCACGGCCATCCTGCCGTCGAGGGTATTTTTCTGGCGGTTGCGCGTAAAGAGGAAGGCGCGGTTGAAACCGAGGGCGTGGCCCGCGGTGGCGCATATCAGGATTACGCGGAAGAGCTTGTCCTGTTCGAGGGTGCCCTGCAGGACTATCGAGAGTTCGCGCAGGAGGTTGAGCTGCTCAAGCCTGGTCTCCTGATCGGTAACGTCCTGGGTGAGCGATATGACCTGGAAGGGATTGCCCCTCTGGTCCCTTATCGGCGCCAGGATGTTGCTGAAGAAGCGGCGCTGTCCGGTCGGCGTGAAGACCGACCAGTTCTGCCTGAGGACCGTTCCGGTCCGGAGGACTTCCTCGACGAGGTTGCCGGCCGAGTCTATCTGAGCGCGGAAGGCGGCGAGTCCCGGCTGGCCGTAGGAATCGCCGAACCATATTCCGAAGGTCCTGTTCTGCCAGAGGATGCCGCGGTCCGGGCCGATGAGGCACAGGCCGGCGTTCATGGCGTTCACTATGTCGTTCAGCTTCGCGCGCTCGCGCGCCACCTCCTCTTCGGCCCTCGCCTGCTCAGTCACGTCGTCGAGCGCCACAAGTATCTGACGGACGCCGCCGTACTCGATGGGCGTCACGCGGACGTCATAGATGCGGTCGGGGGCGGCGGCCAGCAACCCGGGCGCGCGCCTTACCCCGCCCGGACGTCCGGCTATGACGGCGGAATTCAGGGCATCGCCGAGCGGTCCTTTGAGCGCCCGCGGAGACAGAAAATCGGCGAGGTTCCTGCCGGCCACGTCGCGCCTGTCCCTGCCGACCGCCTTCAGGAAGGCGTCGTTGGCGAACAGGACGGTCCATTCCGCATCAAGGACAAGCAGCGAGGAGGAGAGGGACGAAACTATGTCCTGGGCGAACCTGCGGAGGTCGTCGAGTTCGTCGTCGCGCTCGGCGACCTTCTGGGCGAGGCGGCGGGCGCGTTCCATAAGCCACCGCTCTTCCCTCCCCTTGCGGACCAGCACCCTGGCCCGCACCGTCAGTTCGTCGGCGGAGAAGGGGGTTTTGACGAACTCGTCGGCGCCCGCCTCGAAGGCGCGCGCTATCTCCTCCTTGCCCGCCCCGGCAAGGATCGCCATCACCGGCAGCCATGACAGGTCGGGATCGCCCTTGATCCGGCGGCAGAGGTCAACGCATCCCGGATCGGCCGGCGACTTGAGGTCCAGGATGGCGAGGTCGAAAGGCTCGGCCTTCAGCCGCTCGGAAACCCCCGCCTCCGGCCCGGTCGCCACGACCTTGAACCCCTCGGCCGCGAGGGACGTCCCGATGGCGCCGCGCTCGCCGGCGTCGCGTCCGACGACCAGCGCCTTCCACTGCTCGCGCACCGGCTCGCCGGCAATCCTTCCGAATTCCGTTTCCCTGATGGTCATAGGCGCCGCAATCCGTTAACGTCCGTCAGATTTATAGCGCAACCACATTCTCCCACGCTCGCGACGCGGTCTCCGCGCGGCGCGATATGCCTGGATTCCCGCCCCGCACGGCGGTCCCCGGCGGCCCTGTCGGGTTCCGTCGGGGCATCTTCCTGCTCTCCGGCACGGGACCGGCCGGGAAGCTGTCATCGAGGGGGATGCGGCCGGCGCCGGGCGGCCTGTCCCGGGCGGCGTCCGTTCCGGCACCCTACAGCGCGGACCGGCTGCGTTTCCCGTGGCGCGCGGTCTTCGCCGTCCTGCTTGCGGACCGCCGCACGCCCTCAGCCCCTCCGCCTTCGCCCCGGGCCTCCGGTAAAGGACGGCAGGACTTTTCCAGCCAGATCTCCTGATCCAGCAGTATCTCTGCGGCCGCGCCGGGGACAAGTTCGAGCCGATAGGCCGCCGTGACCGAGGAAGTCTGGTACACGGACTCGAACCCGGCCTCGGATTGCGAGACCGTCCTGACCGGATGCACCAGTATCCTGGCCTTCGGACGGCACCGGAGGACGACGGATATTCCGCGCCACTCGTCCACCAGCGCGACGTGGTCCAGCTCGCCAAAATCCGCCGCCGTGGACATGTTGCCGGCGTTGGCGGACCGCTCGTGGCGATAGTAGCGGTCATGCGCCGCGCCGGCCAGCATCCCGTAATTGAATTCCACGCCGAAGCATATCGGGAGCCGCGTTCCCCCTTCGGAACTGAGACGGTATGCGGTCCTCAGGGCATTGCCGTCTCCCAGCGATATCGTCTTTTCAACCCTGAGGATGCCGCCCGTGCAGGGGCCCGTGCGCGCCAGCGTGACCGATACTGCGCCCCCCCTCCGGTTTCCGGCTTTTCTGCCGAAGCCTTCGGCGCGCACGATCTCATAGGGTCCGGATCTGAAGCCGATGTCGCTGGGCGGGTCTCCCGAAATCATGTCCTCGACGGTCAGCGGTATCCGCGAGACGTGGTCTACGAGCGACTCGCGGAGGTAGGCGTCGTACTTGAGCATTTCGGCCAGGCCCGGTTCCTTCGCCAGGACCAGGTCGTGTATGCTCCGCGCCTCTTCGGCGTCGCCTACGACCGCGCCGGCCACCCTGGCGTGGTACGCCTCGAAGCGGCGGGACAGGCCGTCCGACAGATTGACGCAGGCGCGACGCTCGTCCAGCTCGTACAGATGCCCGCCGCGAGCCGGCGCGATGTAGGCGTTCAGGATGCCGTTCGACAGTTTGATCTCGGGCATGCCGTCGAAATCGAGATCGCGCGCGATGGCGGAGGGTTTCGCGCGGCCGACGTCGCCCGCGGCGGCAGCCTCCGCCGCCAGCAGCTCGCCGTATACGGCCGAGCGCAGGTGGGGAAGGTAAAGCCCTCCGAAGACGCCGTGCCAGTACGGGCAGTTGCACTGGCCCCTGTAAAGCCGCTTCCTGGCTTCCTTACCGGCGGCGGACTTCTCCGGCAGGCCGGCCGCCAGCCCCGAGACTTCCATCATCCTGGCGTACAATTTGCCCGCCTCCGGGTACTTGACGCGGAAGGACCGCCAGGAACCGCCGCGCAGGCAACCCCTTATGCCTTCGAAGGCTGGATGTTCCTTCAGCTTAGCGACCGACTCCTCGTATTTCGCCAGGCGTTCGGCCGGCAGCGCCCACTCGGTCATCTCCCGGTAGCTGCCCTCCGGAATGTAGATGCGCCCGGCGGAGGGCAGGATGTCGGCCGCCTCGCCAAGGGTTACGAATCTGAGCCAGTCGCCGGCCGACTCCATCGCCTCCAGCCACTTTGACAGCCAACCCTCGCCGAACACGTGCGCGTGCGTCCTGGGCCAGACCCCGAACTTCTCGCCGTCGTCCGCGTAGACGGTCAGCCTTATAGCCGAATCGTCCCGCGGCCGCAGCGATTCGAGATATTCCATTATCTCCGGCACGGTAGCGTATGGTATCATGTAGCGCCACTTCTCCGCGGCCGGGAACGCCTTGATCGTGACGCCCTCGTCCTCGGTGACGAAGTAGCTCATCAGCTGCCCATCCGACAAGCCGGCGGCTTTGAAATGGCTGTCGTCCAGGCTCAGGTATTCCACCCCCGCCTCTGCCAGGCTCTTGACCAGCGCCGGCTCCCAGACCCTTTCGGCCAGCCACGCCCCGCGCGGTGTCTGGCCGAACCGGTCGCGTATGTAGCGCCGCATCCAGTCTATCTGGCCGAGCCTGTCGCGAAGGGGGAGCATGGTCAGGATCGGCTCATAGAAGCCCCCGCCAAGCATCTCGCAACCCCGGTCGCAGGACATGCGAAGCATCCTGAAATATTCGGGGTGCCTGCTCTCGATCCATTCGAGCAGCGGGCCGGAATAATGCCACGTAACCCTGATGCGCGGGTGCCGGAGGAACTCCTCGAGGAACGGCAGGTAGCATTTGCGGTAAGCCTGCTCCAGAACCGAATCGAAGTTTCCTACCGGCTGGTGGCTGTGCAACACCAGGGCGAAGTAAACCTTGCCCGGCATGAGTCCTCCTTATGAGCATTCCGGATCCGGCATGTCCCGCCGGACGCCCCCGCGCGGTGCGGGATCCGTAGCGAAGAAGGGGAGGCGGCGAGGGCAAGAACCCATCCGGAAGCCTCCTGCCGGAAAAGCTGCTGGCCCCGATCCGCAAGCTACGCGCCCGGGGTTTCCGGGACAGGCTCCAAAGCCGCCGCTACCCGACGGTGGGCGAGAAGCTTCTTCTCCGCCTCTCCCTCGCGATCTCGTACAGCCGCACGTATTCCTTCGCGCTGCGATCCCAGGACCAGTCCTGCGCCATGCCTGTGCGGCGTACCTTCCCGAAGACGGTCTTTTTACCGTACAGATCAATCGCGCGCTCGACCGCTCTGGTCAACGCCTCGGCGGAGCAGGATTCGAACACTATCCCAGTCGCCAGACCTCTGGCGACGTTTTCTTCGGTGGCATCCGTCACGGTGTCTGCCAGTCCGCCGGTCTTCCTGACGATCGGGATAGTGCCGTAGCGCAGCGAGTAGAGCTGGTTCAGCCCGCATGGCTCGTAGCGCGACGGCATCAGGAAGAAGTCGGAACCGGCCTCTATCAGGTGCGCCAGCGGATCGTCGAAGCCCAGGTGGACTCCCACCTTTCCTCCGGCCCCGGACAGCTCCTTCAGCTTCTTCTCGTACTCCTCTTTGCCCGTCCCGAGCACGACCAGCTGCAGGTCCATACCGAGCAGGCGCGGCATCGCTTCGAGCAGTATGTCCACCCCCTTCTGCGCGTCCAGCCGCCCTATCATTCCGATCAGGGGTACGGTCTTCTTCGCCGGCAGGCTGAAGCGTTCCTGGAGGGCGGCCTTGCATGCCGCCTTGCCTGCCATCCTGCCGGCCGAGTAGTTGGCGGGGATATGCCTGTCGGTCGCCGGATCCCAGGTCCTGACGTCTATACCGTTGATCACGCCGAACAGATCGTGGGCCCTTTCCCGGCATACGCCCTGCAGGCCCTTGCCGAATTCATCCGATGCCTGTATCTCGCGCGCGTAGGTGGGCGAGACCGTATTCAGCAGATCAGAAAAGACCAGTCCTCCTTTGAGAAAGTTTATCTTCCCGTGGAATTCCAGCTCCTTCCAGTTGAAATGACTCCAGGGTATCCCCAGAAGAGGCCAGTCCCAGTGCCAGAACAGGCCCTGATAGCCCATGTTATGGATGGTGAACAGCGTGGCCGACGAGCGGAAGAATGCGTCTCCGCCATGGATGGTCCTCAGGTATACGGGCACCAGCCCGGTCTGCCAGTCATTGCAATGGATCACATCAGGCCTGATCCCCATGGCCCGCAGGGCTTCCAGGATGCCGCGGCTGAAGAATATGAACCGGCTCGCGTTGTCTTCGAAGTCGCCCTTAGCCGTCCCGTAAAGTCCCTCCCGGTCGAAGAAGCGGTCGCATCCCAGGAAGAACGCCTTTACGCCCGTCCCCGGTATCTCCCCTCTCCATATCTCGCCCCTGACCGTTTCCTCGCCCAGCAGTACGGCGACCGACAAGTCCGACTTGACCGCCTGTCTGTACGCCGCCTTCACCTCGCGGTAATAGGGCATGAATATGCTGACCTCATGCCCAAGGGCCGCCACGGCCGGAGCCAGGGCGCCTACCACATCGGCCAGTCCTCCCGTCTTGGCGAACGGCACGACCTCAGAAGCCGCCATCACTATGCGCATTTCCGTCCTCCCCCAAGTGCCTGTCCAGAAACTTCCCGCCGGACAGTGGAACTCGCTGAGCGTACAAGCTCCGCGCCGGAGGTTTTCAGACAGGCTCTAAACCGCCGTCTCCCGCAGATACGCCGCGGCGCTCTCCGGAGGGACGGGATTGATATAGAAGCCGGTCCCCCATTCGAATCCCGCCACCCTCGTCAGGCGTGGAATGATCTCTATGTGCCAATGATACTCTTCCATCTCCTGCGCGTCGAAAGGAGCCGTGTAAACCATGTAGTTGTACGGCGGATCGTTAAGGGCCTTCTGGAGCCTGAGCAATACTTCTTTCATCGTCCGGGCCAGCTCTTCGATCCCCTTCCGCTGCATGTTCTCGAAGTGGCTGGCGTGAGCCTTTGGCATCACCCACGTCTCGAAAGGGAACCGCGGCGCATACGGCTCGAACGCCACCATCTCCTCCGTTTCCATGACGACCCTGCTGCGCTGGGCCAGTTCCTGCTGCACCATGTCGCAGACCAGGCACCTGTCGTGATACCGGTAATATTCCCGGCATGAGGATATCTTGAAATTGACGGTCCGCGGCACTATAGGCGTCACGATAAGCTGGCTGTGGGTATGCTCCAGGCTGGCCCCCGCCGAAAGCCCCACGTTTTTAAACAGCATGCCGTATTTCAGGCGCCTGTCGCGCTTCAGGTCCAGAAGCCTGTCCCTGTACATCCAGAATATCTCCTGGACGGCCGGCTCCGGGAGTCCGGCGTATGAGGTGACGTGCTGCGGGCTCTCGATTATGACCTCGTGCGCCCCTACCCCCTGCATCCAGTCGTAGATACCGTCGGCCTTCTTGTTGAGCGAGCCTTCGATCTGGAGCGCCGGGAATTTGTTGGGTACGACGCGCACGCGCCAGCCGGCGCCGTTCCGTTCGCTTCCCCTCTCGCGATAAGCCGCTATCTCCGGCGGCGTCTTGTCCTCATTGCCGGCGCAAAAGGGGCAGAAGCCTCCCGATTTCGCCTCCGGCTCCGGGCGGAAATCGCTCGGCCTCTTCGCCCTTTCCGTCGCGATTATGACCCAGCGCAGCGAGAGCGGATCCTTGCGCAGCTCCGGCATACCTCGCCTCCCGCTCCCCGGCCCCATCCCCCGGCGCGCCTCCATGTCGCAGGCGGAAAAATTGCCACGGGCGCGCATCGTACATCCCGATGCCGGCGGATGGAGCGCCGGGGCGAATATCACAGGTCCGAGACGCTTCCATCCGACCGGAATTACCTTACTATAAGCCATGTACGCCATCGTATCAACGGCCATATGGGCCATCATAAGGCGGTAAACCGGTAGGTTCGTGACCGGATTGTGGCATCCTGTGGCGGCATATGGGTAGCACCAGGCTTTCATAATCCGGCGCGAATCGCATCTTTGCCGCCTGCCTCCCTGTCAACAGGCAGGAAAGACGGACGGGACAGGCCAAGACGCTGCCGCAGGCCTCTTGGCGTCTATCCGGCCATCATTTACCTGTCCGAAAACTCCTGCGACGGCCAAGGTTTCCGCTGCAGAGCGCCGGATCCAGCCGGAAGTTTCTGGAAAGCTCTTATTGAAGCTGGCCGGGCACCACACTTGGGTTGCGCATCTTATCAAGCCGGTGGGGGTTGCGATGCCTTCGGCGGAACGCTACCATCAGGCCGGTCTGGCGGTCAGGCACGTAGGGGTGGCGGGGGCCCGGTGCCGGGGGGCGTCCGCCCGCCGAAAGGATCGAACCGTTTTAAGCCCCCGGCCGTATTAAGAAACGGGCAGGCCGCGTGGAAGATGAATGGCTGCTGGCCAGATTCGTCGGCGGCGAGGAAGGCGCTTTGGAGGAGATCATAAGGCGCCACGAGACAAAACTTTATGCCTACCTCGCCCGCTTAACCGGCGATCGCCACATAGCTGAGGATATTTTCCAGGAGACGTTTCTGCGGGTGGCGACCGGAGCGGAGCGGTTCGAGCCTGGCCGGCCGTTCAAACCGTGGCTGTACTCGATCGCCACGCGGCTGGCGATTGATGTCCTGAGGAAGAAGGCGGTCAGGCAGGAGGTTTCTCTGGAGGATGCTCTTGGGGACGGCCGCGGAGGCGGCGGCGCGATGGAGCCGGCCGGGGACAGGACGCCCGATCCTGGCGAAGAGGCGAAGAGGCGGGAGGAGAACGAGAGGCTTCTCGCGGCGATCCTGCGCCTGACGGAACTGGAGCGCGCCGTCGTGCTCATGCACTTCCGCGAGGGCATGACGCTTGGCGAAGTCGCGGCGGCCCTTTCGATCCCGATCGGTACGGTTAAGAGCCGCCTGCACGCCGGGTTGCGGAGGCTGGCTGCCGATATCGGGAGGCGCGGCGGCGGCCGGCGCGAATGATGCCGCTGCCCTCGCTCTGGGCGATGGGAAGACCGGAGTAAGAGCCTGTCCGGAAACTTCCCGCCGGGCTGTGTGGATCGCGGGGCGTACAGGCTGTGCGCCGGAGATTTCCGGATAGGTTCCAAGTCGGAGGTTGTTGTCATGAACCTCGGCGGATCGGAAGCGGGCTGCGAATCTCTAGCCGAAAGGCTCGCGGAGCTTGCGTCCGCTGGCGGCGATCCCGGATCGGACGCGGAGGTCGCCGCGCATCTGATCGGGTGCGTGCGGTGCCGTGAGGAGCTGGAGGCGATGATTCGGGCGCGCGAGGCGCTGGCGCGTCCGGACAGCCTGACTGTGCCGGCCGGACTGGCGGAGAGGACGGCGATGAGGGCGCTGCAGGCTCTGCGGGCAGCCGGAACCCGTCCGGCAGAGAGAGCGGAAAAATCCGCGCGGGCGACGGCGGGCGCGGCGGGCTGCCCTGGGGAGAAGAGGAAGCGGCGGATACTGGCCGCGCTCTTCCGGCCCATCGAACACCCGGCGGCGCGCGCGGCCGCCGCCGCGGGGATACTTCTCCTGCTTGCTCCGCTGGCCTCGGTGGATATAGCGGAGAAAATCGGAGCGTGGCAGTGTCGTATCATGGGCGAGCGGCTCGTCGCCAGGATCGAGCCGATCGGAGAAAAGATACTGGACTGGTATGCCGGACTGGTGGAAATCCACCCGGACGGGTCCGACAGGGATGACCGCGACGCCTCCCCGCCCCGCGAAGGAAGCGCCTCGGCGGCCACGCGCGCAGAGGTCTGAACGCGGTCTATATCCTCCGGAGCGTCGTCGCGCAGCCCGGACGGCGCGGCTTTAGCGCCGGACCCGTCAGCCCCTTCCGCTCAGCTTAGCAACCAGTTCGAAGTAGAAGAGCCCGTTCTCGAGCGGCACGTTGGCGGGGAAGTGGTTGCCCGCGGCGAAGACGAAGCCGGGACAACCCCTGGCGAGGTCGAATATCCCGCGGAGTTCCCTCTCGATATCCGCTTTCGATCCAAAGGTCAGGGTACGGCAATCGGCCCCGCCCATCAGCACGTGCGTCACGCCGAATTTCCCGACCATCTTCTTCAGATCGTTCGTCGGCTCGAAGCAGAACCCGTCCGTCCCGGCCCCGGCGAGATCGTCCAGGAACATGTCGAAGGTCCCGTCCGACGTGTACAGCACCCGCTTGCCTTTCTTCTTCAGCACCGCCCACAGCTCCCGGTACCGCGGAAAGACGTACTTGCGGTAATAACGCGGGTGCATAAATGGCCCCTGGGTCCAGACCATGTCATCGTGGCACATGAAGAATTCGATGGAGGTCTCCGCCCATGCTCTGAAATGATGCAGCGAGAGTTCGAAGAAGCTTCCCAGCACGGCGTCGCCGAATCTGTCGGGGTCCTGCCCCGCCGCCTCCAGCAGCCTTTCCCAGCCGAACGCTTCGATGGCTCCGGATATCAGCGTCTTGTAGTACCCGCCCGGGACGACCGCGTCCACGCCCTCCTGCGCTTTCCGGTGCCACGCCTCATAGTACGCCACCAGTTCTCCAAAATCCGGCAGACCATACTCCTTCACCGCGTCGAACTCGAGCACCTCGTCCGCCGTCCGGAACGGCGACCGGCCCGGCCTGCGATAATCCGATCCGTCCTCGACATATGTGGCGTGGCCCATGTCGGTCGTCCGGCCCCGCTTGTTCCAGGGCACCGGGCCGTCGTTCGTCCGCCAGTGGAAGTCTATGCCGGCGATCCGGTCGAAATCCCGCCAGGCGGAGGGATCCCGACGGGGATCCTTGCCGGTTATGTGCCGCACGATCTCCCAGTTGTCCATGTATTCGGTGTGCGCGACGCGCGGGGCCCACTGAAGATTCAGGGCGCGCCTGCCGATCTCGCGGCTCATATTCCTCCCCCTCCCCTTCTCCTCCGCTCTTTCTCTCTCCTCCCACCCTCCGGGTGCATGGCCGCAGATGCAAAGCCGAATACCGGCTTCCGGAAGCGCTTCGAGTGGAGGGCTGGCCTGCCATCGCCTCCCTCCCGTGCCTCCGCGAATTACCCCCGCGACCCTCAAACCGCTCCGGTTATCGTCCGCATTTAGAGCCTATCCAAAAACCTCCCGTCCGGAAGCGGGGATCGCTGAGCGTATAAGCTGCGCGTCGGAGGCTTTCGGATGGGATCTTACGGCCCCCTTCCCGCCGGGCGCCGGCAGGTCAACGGAGCCTTTCCATCATGCGGAAGACGCGCTCCTGCCGCACGCGGACGTCCTTCCATGTCTCGCGTACGAAATCGTCCTCCGCGGCCGGCCTGTGGGCGTCCGCATATCCCGGGATGATCCGGGCGCCCCTGGCATCGTCCTTCATCTTGCTTCTCTCCACGCGCGATCCGACCGCCTCCAGCACGCCCATATACTCGCCCAGCAGCGAGCGCACGTCGGCGGCCGGGTACATCTCGCGCAAGACCTCGCGCTCGTGCGCCCACCGCCCCTCCGCCGGCCCGCTCAGAACGGCTTCCGGATCGCGGCCGCCCTCCAGCTCGCGCGCCAGCCCGGACAGCGAATACAGCCTGAGCGCGAGCCGGTACGCCTCGATCCCGTCGGCGCGTCCGGCCGCCGTGACGTAGTTCTTGCCGAAGCCCGGCTCGTCTTCGTCCGTGTAGAACGGCTTTGCGCGCAGGGCCGACAGCCGGGCCAGGGCGTCGCGAACCATGTCCACTATCTCCGGCCGCAGCACCTCGAACTCGAACCGGCTCCTCCGCGCCCTGTTCCGCTTCCGGTACTTGGTCTCGTTGCGCCTCACCATGTACAGGTTGTCGGCGAAAACCCATCCGGGCCTCAGTTCGTTCAGCGCGGGCGATAGCCCCGGATATGCGGCATCAGGCGGCGATATCAGCGAGAAAGGATAGGTGAGCTTCTGGGGCAGCGTGAATATGCCGGTGGCGAAGACCGAGTAGGGGGCGCGGCTGAAATCAGAGGGAAATTTTATCTGGCAGCCCAGGCCGAAGAACGCCCCTTCGCCCGGCCATATTTCCTGGTCGGGGGCGCGCGACGGGTGGTTCGAGCCGACGTCGGCCCCGTGCGCCACGTTGCCTTTCCCTTCCGGCCATATGGTTGCTATCAGAAGCGCCTGGTGATGGAAGCCTACGAACGGCCCGACCAGCGATGCGGTCACCTCGCCCTGCGCCACGCCGGTGTTGGGGCCTATTATTGAGTCGGCGACCTTCCCCATGCGTTCGGCGTGGCTGTGCTCGCACATGACCGACCGGCTGACGATCGCCCCCGACTCCACCGACGCTCCCCACTGGACTACGCTCGACTCGACCAGCGCTCCGTCCGTAACCAGCGCCGGCTCTTCGCGGCCGGACAGCAGTATCGAATCCGAGACGCGCGCGGCGCCGTCAACGATCGCGAAATCGCCGACGAAACTGTTCTCGACCCGCCCGGCGCTCACGACCCGCGCCCCGGTCCCTATATACATTCTGGCCGAAGCCGCGCGGACCGCCCCGGCATATTCGCGGACCGCCCTGACGTACGCGGCGATCGTTTCCCTGGCGCCACGGTTTCTCGCTATTTCCGCCGCGACCTCGACCGTCAGCTCGGGGTAAACCGCCACCTCGCGCCCGCCGGTCTCGATCCCGACCGGTATTTCCATGCCGACGCAGAAGACCCGGCCGGGGGCCGACCATACCCGCCCGCAGCGCATCAGCACCGCGCCGCCGCCGACCCATGCATTGTGCAGCAGCGATACGTCCCTGATCAGCGCCCCGTCGCATACGACGCACCCGCTCACCGTGCTGTCGCAGATGCCCGAAGGGATCGAAACCCCGCCGCCGATATCCACGGGGACGCCCGTGCGGCCGATGACCACATCGCCGACGAACGCGGCCCGCACTATATGGCGCGGATCGAAGCCCGATGTCACCCGTACGCGCGACCAGTCCTCCGCGCGCGACCCGCCCGCCTCCAGCGCCGCGATCTCCGCCCCCGTCAGCGGCCGCGCGTCCGCAGGCGCCGGTCCCCCCGCCGCGCGCAGACCGGCCAGCAGTTCGCTTCCCGCCATCGCCTCCCTTACCCGTTCCGCCGGATCGTTCATGTTTTCCTCCTCCGGAATTGTTTTGCTACGCCCATACGCTGCATGCGCAGCGCCTGAGCGTATCCACGCAATTATTTGCCGTCCCCTGATATCGGGGCACAGCGGATGGAGAGCATCCGTTCCCGGCGCGCTGCCGCCGTTCCGGTTCGCACGCCACCGGCAGCAGCCGCTGCCTGGGCGCGGCAAACAATTACTGCCACAGTTGCGCCACGGGCAAGAAAGGCCGGCGCCTGGGCTACGGAGAGCCGCCCGCGGCGGACCGGCGGCGGGCCTTCTCGCGCCTGTGGGAGTCCAGCAGCGAGGCGTAATCGCCCTGTACCTCCGGCAGGTTGGCCCGCATCCGGCCGTAGATCGCGGCGGCTTTTTCTCTCAGTTCCGCGGCGGCCGCGCGGAGACGCCCGGCCGAGTAGGCGTCGAACGCGCCGGCGGCAATGCGCGCCCGCTCCTCCAGCTCCGCCGCCTTCGCCTCGCACGCATCCATCATCTCGAGGTACAGATATCTCAGGTTGTCCCTGACGCTCCTGTCAGACACGCCGCGCCGCCGGCATCGCTCAATCACCTCCAACCACCACTTCTCCGCCTCCTCCCATTCCCCGAGGGCCTCCAGGCACAGGCCGTAAGGCCGCTCGCTGTACAGCGGCATGTCGCCCGGACGCTCCATGGCCATCTTGAAATACCTCTTCGCGTAGCGGAGATGGTCGAGGGGATCGGCGCGGGCGCCGGGCGGAGGCGGACCTTCCCCCTCCTCGCGATACGGCTCCATCCTCTCCAGCACGTACTCCGTGGCGCCCTTCAGCATCTTCGGGGACAGACGGTGCATGTACAGGAACCCCAGTTCCCAGTATATGTCAGAGCTCCTGTCGTTGCGCCTGGCGCCTTCCTTCAGCACCTTTATGGCCTGATCTATCCAGTGCCACTGCTCTTCCGGACCGGCGCTCGCGGCGGCCAGGTTATAGGCCATGTTCCATGCGTGGTAAACCCAGACCTGCACGAAGTTGGGCTGAAGCCGGAGGATGGTTTCGCACAGCGGAACGATTTCGTAGTACTTTCTGGCTTCCTGAGCTCGGATGGCCTTCAGCCACAGGATGTCGGCGACGATGCCGCGGAAGCCGCCCATGGCGAGGAAGCCCGCCTCGGCCGGATCTGTCGCTTCCGATCCGGCGCGCCATGTAAGGCGCGCCTCGCGGCGGTGCCGGTCCGCGCTCCGCTGGACAGGCAGCGCGGCAGCGGCCAGGAGGCACGCCGCGGCCAGGAGCGCCGCCTGGGCGCGGGTAGGCCGCAGGACCGCCGCCACCGCTCCGGCGCGAACGGGCGGCGGCACCTCGCCCTCTCCGTCCTTCGCCATCATGCGCCGATCTCCTTGCGACGGAAGACCAGCCAGCCCGCGGCCGCCCACGGCCCGGCGAACAGCAGCACCCACGCGGTGAAGGCGCGCGCCAGGACGGACCATGGCATGTGCTCAGCCGCCAGCGCCTTTTCCATCCCGCCGAGCGCTCCGAAGTCGGGCAGCGGCAGGAACATCGCTTCTATCGCCCTCCGGTGGAAAACCTCCTCAGGCGCGATCGTTTCGCCAGGTTGCACCGGAGGCAGCAGTATCGCGCGGGCGAAGCCGGACGTCTCGCCGGCCAGCAGCAGGAAAAGCCCCAGGGCGCCGGCAACCGGGAAGGAAACCGCCCCGGACCAGCAGCTTACGGCCAGCGCTAATGCGGTATCCTTGAGGAAGAAAAGTCCCAGTATCTTGACCATCGCCGGCAGCGGCCCCTCCGCGGGGACCGCGAACCGCGCCGCCTCAGTCGGCGGCAGCGCTATGTGCCCCTTGTACCATTCCCCGTCGAGGTATCTGTCGTCCGGAGCGTCCCGCGAAGCCAGGGATGCGAATTCGACCGTCGTCCCCTCCCTTTCCGATACCAGCTCCCTTCCGACCCGTATGCGACATGTGCGGCCGGCCGCAGTCCGCACAACCTCGCTCATCCGCGCCCCCGTTTCGGGGTTCCTTACGATCACCTCGCAGGCCAGGCGCTTGTGGAGGCCGGCGCCCGGGTAGAGACGGACGCGCAAGTCGAGCCACTGGCGTCCGGAGATGGGCAGACGGGGAAAACTGAAGGTTACCTTCCCGCCGGGTCTGAGCAGTTTTACGCCCGTATCCGCTCCCGCTCCGGCCTCCCGCGGAAGTGCCAGCGACGCCGGACTGAAGACCTCCGCATAAAGCGAATCGGCATCCCCCCCGGACTGCGCCTCGCGCCTCAAACCCCACCACGAAAGGATGAAGGCGAGGATGCCGATCCACAGAAGCCAGCAGGCGTTCATCGCGGCGATCCCGGCTGCGCGACCGATCGGCAGGACGTATCTGGGCACCGGCTTCGCCATGAGCGCCGGCGCCGGGGCTCCGTCCGCATCGCGGGCGGCGAAGATCGCGGCCAGGGCGCAGGTGGCCAGCGCGCAGAACAGCGCGCCGCCGTTGAGCGTCCAGTCGAGAACGAGCCGGAGGCGCCCCTGCGGCGTCCCGTCAGCATCGCTCAGCGCCGCCGCCAGCCCGGGTATCGCGCACATGACGATGACCGCCGGGAAAGTCCCGTCGCGCAGCGCCTCGCGAAACGCGACCAGGCCGACCGCGGCAGCCTGCCCAATCCGCTTCCGGAATACCGGCGAAAACGCGGCCGCCAACGCGCCGGCCGCCAGCGTCCACAGGCACGCGAGCTCGGCCGCGCCGGGCGCAATAAGTCCGCCGCCCTCCGCTCCCATCGTCGCGCCAAATCTCCCACCAGGCCGGCGTTTTCCTCCCCGGGGTCCCACCGCCGCAACTATTTACCGCGTTCGGGCAGCGGATACTACCCGATATTGATGCGCTCGGGCGGGGAAACAACTATGGCCCCACCAGATACGCTCCGCGCCCTCCGTGCCCCACACGTGAGACGGCAAACAATTACCAGTCGCCTGACGGGTCCGACCCGCGGCTCCGCGCCTCACATGGACTGGAACTCGATCTGGACCGGCCCCGGATCCGGGCCGCTCTCCGGCCCCGGCCGGTACCGGACGTCCCGGGACCGGGTCCGAAGCCGGTCCTGAAAGCCTGTCCGAAAACCCGCCGCAACGGAACTTACAGCTTTGTAATTGTTTGCCGCCCCCTGATGTCGGGACACAAAAAGGAACGCATCCGTTCGCGGCGCGCTGTCGTCGCTCCGGTTCGCGCGCGCCACCGGTAGCAGCCGCAGCCTGAGAGCGGCGAGCAATTACAAGGCTTTGCGATCTCGACCCCGCGGCGCTGCGGCGCCCAAGGTTTCCGCGGCGTCCGGTCAGAATCCGTCCGGAGGTTTTTGAACAGGCTCTAACCCGGATCGGTGCCGGATCGGGAACCGGTCTCAGGCGCGGAGGCTGTCCCCGGAGTGGAACCGGGTCCGGGCGCAAGGCCCGCCCCCTCCACCGGTGCCGGGCCGGAACCGTGTACGGAACCGGAACTTCCGCCCGGACCACCTGCCTCCGCCCCTCCGCCTCCACGCCTCCCCTCTCCGACTATGCGAAGGAACAGGTTTTCCAGCTTTTCCCTGCGTCTGGAGACCGAAAGCAGCTCCCCGCGGCGGCGTATCGCCGCCTCGACTTCAGCGATGCCATCCCCGTCCATGCCGCGTGCCGTGAAGGTCACTTCGTCGCGCGACTCGAGCAATTCCGCGACCGTACCCATCGTACGGACGCGGCCGCGCTCCAGGATCGCCAGCCGGTCGCATACATCTTCCACGTCGGCCAGCAGGTGGGAGGAAAGCAGCACAGTCTTGCCCTGCTCCTTCAGGCGGAGGATCAGGTCCTTGATTTCGCGGGAACCTGCCGGGTCCATCCCGGAGGTGGGTTCGTCGAGTATGACGAGGTCCGGATCGTTGATCAGAGCCTGCGCCAGCCCGATGCGCCTGGCCTGGCCCTTCGAGTAGGTCCGTATCTGCCGTCGCGCCGGCGCCTTCATGCCCACCATGTCCAGCAACGCCGCGATCCGCCGCCGCCTTGTCTGGCGCGGCAGGTCGAACAGCCTCCCGTAGAATTCCAGCGCCTCCTCGCCGGTCAGAAAGCGCGGGAGGGCGGTCTCCTCGGGCAGGTATCCGATCCTTGACTTGGCGGCCACCGAACCGGGAGGATGCCCCAGCACCTCGGCACTGCCGGAGGTAGGGAATATCAAACCCAGCAGAAGCCTGATGGTGGTCGTCTTGCCGGAACCATTAGGCCCGATCAGGCCGAAGACCTGGCCGGGCGCGACCTCGAGGTCGAGCCCGTCCAGTCCTCTTATGCGCGGTATCCCGAAGGCGTCCGCGTAGTCTTTCGTGAGATTGCGGGCGAGAATTGCCGCCACCGTCATGATGCGACCGCCCCCCTCGCTTGCCTGACACCGGCGGATGGGCCGCGACGGAACGCCTCTGCGGTCCAGGATACTGCGGGGGCAGATTCGAAGACCCCCTCCGACGGGGCTCCGCGTCCCGCGATCGGAAGCCGCCAGTCGCACGGGGGATAGCGGTCCGTCGGGGAGATTTTCCCCCGCCCCGTAACGCCGGCGCGCGGAAGAAATATGTCAGGCCCGGGTTTCCTTGGTGACCTTTTTCAGCGAATTGCGCAGCTTTCGCCGCTTGCGCTCGCTGGGCTTTTCGTAGAAGGCTATCTTCTTAAGGTCCTTCGTGAGGCCTTCCTTCTCGCACTGTTTCTTGAAACGCCTCAGCGTCTTTTCGAGAGACTCCCCCGGTCTTGCTTCGACTCGGATCATCGCGCCCTGATTATCCCTCCCTCTGCGAATCCGGACGCCCCTGACCCCTCCCGCATCGAAATGCGCGGGGGGGCGTCCCTGCCACATCCGACCGGCCGCGGCCCGGCGCCGCGGCTGAACCGCCCGTACTATACCCCCCGGCGGCGCGCCGGGCAAGTCGGCGTTTCGCGGACCGGGGCCATCCGTCAGGAGAACGCCTTGACTCGCCCCTCCCGGGCGGTAAAGTTCCGTATGGGCGCGCGGTGTACTTCCCGGTGCGGTGGCGATCATGGAAATAATCTTCTGTTCGAAATGCGGCCTGCGTATCCCCCATGCAGATATCGAGGCGGGGAGGGCGGTCCCGGACGATGCCGGGAGGCGCATCTGCCCGTCATGCCGGCAGGTCGCGGCGGCATCCGAAACGCAGCCCGCCGCCGCGCAAGCGAAGGCCGGACCGTCCCGGACTACACCCGGAGCAGGGCAGCCGGGACCCTCCGGGGCGGCCGGAGCGCCCCCGCGCATATCCGCGGGACACCTCGCCACGGCGACCGGACCGGGCCGCCTCGCGACGGGAGTACAGAAGGCGAGCGGCAGAGGTCGGCCGGCCGCGCAGGCGGCGGAAATCCAGAAGGCAGACGCCGGGCGGCAGTCCGGACGTCCCGCGTCGGGGGCGGAGTGGCGGCCGAAATGGCTGGCGCCGGCCGGCATCGCCATCGGCGCGCTCGCCGGCATCGGGATCGGCGCCGCTCTCCTGCTGCCATCGTCGAAAGCCGGCTCGGCCGCGCAGCCGGCGGTCGCGAATGCTCCGGCAAAGGGATCGAGGGTCGTCGTTCTCCAGATCGAGGAGCCGCGAAACGCCGGACGCCCGTCGAAGAACCCGGATGCCGGGACAACAAAAGCACGGAGCGACGGGTCGGAACCGGCCCCCATGTTCCCCCCTCTCCCCCCGCCGGAGACGACGCAAAGAGAAGAAGAATCTCTGAAAGCGGCCAGGGAAGAACTGAGCCGGCTGATGGGCGACGAAGCTTCCGAACCGGCTGAAAAGCTGAAGAAGGTCAGGCTCCTTATCGCCATGAACGCCGGCACGCCGGTGGCGGGTGAAGCGGCTTTGTACGCGCGGAAGCTCGAGGAGATCATCACCAGTCGGGCCGCGTCGGGAGGACACACCGGGGCGGGCCAGACGCCGTCCCCGGGAGGAACCGGCGGAGGCCCGGCTGAGGCCGGGGCTAAGGGCGATCCCACCGTCGGGGATCCCGGCAAAACCACAACGCCCGGACCGGAGAGGCGGGATAATCAGCCGCGGCAGGCGGAAGCGCCAACGCAACCTCCCGCCGAACCGGGGAAAGCGGGGACGAAAGAGCCGCCGGCGGGCGGGGCGGAAGGTTCCGGGCGGCGGCTGTTCGCCCTTTCTTCCATCGGCGACAGAGTGCCCGCGCAAGGATATTCGGGAGCCATGAAGATCGAGGCGAAGGGAGGGGAGCTGATATTTTCCAGGGGCGCAGGAGAAGGTCCTCAACAAGGCCTCCTGACAATCGGGCAGGCCCGGAATCCCGGCCCCTTGCTTATAAAAGCCGGCCTCGAATGCGGGGGAGACGCAACATCGAGCTCTACCATCAGCGTACTGCTCAACTACGACTTTGACAACAACGCGCCGCGGTACGGATTGATGGTTGGAAGAAGTCCGTCCAGAGTGGTACTGGTCGAACTGGCCCACTCGGGCTCGACATCGGTTCCCACCCTGCTGAAGAGCACGGATCTCAAGGAAGGGACGCCGAAGGTTCTGAACATGGAACTGTGGGTGGACGGCAGGCGCGTATTGCTGAAGGCCGCCGGCGAGGAAATTTTCCGGGGGGAGTGCAGACACGAACTCAAAGGGCTGTGGCAGGTGCTCGTGAGGGCCACCAGCCAGAAGCCGGAAGCCAATACTGAGGTTTACGTAAGGAGCATGGAACTCTTCCTGCCCCAAAAATTCCCCGAATAGCCGTCCCGGCGCGGCAGGGACGACTCGCGCGGCGGAACCCGCGCGGTCCGCTACCTGGAGTCCACCCCGATGGTTTTTACAGGGTTGGCCGGCGTGTCGGGCTTGCCGTCTTTCGTGCAGGAGACCCTGGCGAATCCCACTACTTCGGCCTTGATCGTGTTGGTCTTAGGGTCGTAGGCGTATCCGGCGACGACGTCCATCTCTACTTTGATCCCGTTCGTCATGACTACCGCAGCCTTGTACGAGCGGCGATCATGTTCCCCGGCGGGATCGGAGACGCTGGAGGACTCCACCTTCTCGCCGGGGTAGGCATCGAGCGCCGCCTTCCTGGCCGCCTCGCCGACCGCTTCCTTCGCCTCCTCGAGCGCCTTGGCGGCCCCTTCGGGAAGGGCGGGTTTGCCCTGCCTGAAGCATTTCAGATCGGAGACCTTCAGGACCTCAATGGTATAGGGCAGTCCGCCGGTGTTCTGCCGGTTCACGCGGGCCGTGATCGTCATCTCTACCTTCACGTCGTTGGTCATCCCGACGGCGATCTTCCGGGTGTGGATGTCCTTGAACTTCTCTGCTGTCGGAAGCGTCTCGAGCGAGACCACTTCTTCCTTAGGGAACATATGTCTGACGTATCCCCTCGCGTCGCCCTCGATCGTATCCCTGACGGCGCGCGTCATGAAATCTTCCCCGGCAATCCCCGCGCCGCAGAAGGCCAGCCAGGCAAGCGTCGCCAGGACCGGGACGGGAGACGGATATCCCGGCATAAATCATCCCTCCTCAAACGGCGGCACCCGCTCCCAGCGCGAATCCCCGCCCTCAGCCCGGCGGACGGGGAGGCCGGCGGGAATGGAGGGGCCGGCGCCGGATCACTCCTCGGCGATGAGCCTGGCGACCGCCTGCCGGAGCTCCTCGCCGCGGACGTTCCTGTACCGGATGATGCCTTTGCGGTCCACCACCAGCATGAACGGGATGCTGCGCACGTTGAACGCCTGGACCGTCTTGTTATTCCACCCTTTGAAATCGCTTATCTGGGGCCAGGAGATCCCGTTCTCCTTCACGTAGGCCCGTAATTTCTCCTCCTCCTTGTCAAGGCTTACTCCGACGATCTCGAATCCCTTCTCGTGGAAGTCGCCGTATATCTTCTTGACGTTCGGCATCTCCTCGCGGCACGGCGGGCACCACGTGGCCCAGAAGTCCACCAGCACGACCTTGCCCTTAAGTCTGGCGAGACTGAACAGCTTGCCGTCTATGTCCTTCTCCTCGATGTCGAAGGGCGTTCCTCCCACGCGGAGGCGGTACGCCGACTCGACCTCCTTCGATATCTCCCCCGCCGCCTCCGGCATCATCTTCCCGACCTTCTCCGCCGACTTCCTCGCCCCCTCGATGTCGCCCCCGGACGCGAGCGTTCTGGCGAGCATGGCGTGAAGCGCCAGGACGGCCTGCCCGTCGGCATTGGCGGGGGTATTCTTCTCGGCATGTTGCAGCCACTTTTTGGCGTCGGGGTCCTCCATGTTGGCGAGCACGGCGCCCAGGCCGAGGGCGGCGTCGAACGCCTCCTTTGTGCCGGCGCGCTTCGTCGCGAACCCGCCCAGCTTTTCCTTCAGAAGCGCGACGAATTTGGCGATCTCCTCACTGGATGCCCCGCGTTTTGGGGCCGCCGCGGAGAGCTCCCTGTTGAGCCGCGCGTACTCGGAGGCCACGTCATCTCCTGCAGGCTGCTCCTTCACCACGGGCGGTTCCTTTGTCACCGGCGGTTCCTCCGCCACGGGAGGCTCCGCTGCGGACAGGGAAGTGGCGGACGCGAAGGCCGTCAGGAAGGCCGCTGCCGCCACCGCGCAGGCCGGCGCGATCGCAAATCCTTTCATGGGAAACCCTCTTTGTCGGTGAGAGCCGAAGGCGGCTTCGGGCCTCGGCCTTGCCCGGCTTCCGGAAGCCAGGAGGTGGTGTCGGGAGAGGGACTCGAACCCTCACGGGTTTCCCCACGAGATCCTAAGTCTCGCGCGTCTGCCGGTTCCGCCATCCCGACGGCGCCTTCCCGTCCACGCTATACCTGCAGTATCGCCCATCACATCGAATAAAACAAGCCCGATTCCAGCCGGGGTGCGGGAGAGATCATACGCCCGGCGATCCGTAATTGTCTGCCGTGCCCGTATTATGTGGGGGCGCCTGAGCGTGTCCCCTTTTGCGGCAGCCATTCCCTTCTCTGACGCTCCATCACAAATAGCGGCAGCAGAGCAAACGCGGCAAACAATTGCGTGCCTGACGCGCAGAAACCTCGGCCCTCCGCCAGGCGAGGCTACGCGCCGCCTTCCCGCAGCGCGTATATGCAAACGGAGACGTCTATGGAATCCCGTTCCCTGTCTCCCAATCCCTTGGGGCCGAGCCATGGGGCCGACTCCGCCTGAGCGGGCAGGACGAGCCGCCGCTCGAACACCTCGATATCGAGGCCGGCCTCCGCGGCGACCCATCTGAGCTTCCTGGCCGCCAGCCTGCCGGGGTCGGCCACCAGCGCGACCGGCGGATGTCTGCTCGCGCCCTCTCGAATGCCCCCTGCTCCACCCTCCGCAGCCCTCGGCGCAAGCGCCTTCTTCGCGCACCGGACTATCGGCTCGACGTTCCGCTGTTCGTAGGTGCAATCAGATGCCAGGAGGATGGAGAACCCGCCGGGCGGCTCGTCCCTCCAGTCGAACACGGCCGTGCCCACCCTGTCTCCCACCCCGTTCCGCACGGCGTTTTCCCGCGCGAGCGTAAGGGCGCGTTCCTCCTGATCGGTGCACAGCACTCTGTAACCGCTCATGGCCGCCGCTATGCCGGCAAGCCCGATCCCGCAGCCGATCTCGATCGCGTCCCAGCCACAACCATCCCCCCCTTCGCCGCCCCCGGCGCGGGGCGGGGGAAACGCGCCGGAGTCCCGCATCTCGAAGATGAACTCCGCCAGGCTCGCCGCGCATGGCCACATGTCCGCCCAGTAGGGCATCCGTTCATCCCTGGCGAATCCTTCCTGAATGAACGGTTCGTCAAGCAGCCTGAAGGGATCCTTTACGGCCAGAAGGGAAATCTCGCGCCCTTTTATGCGCAAGGAATATTCACGCAGGGGATGCCCGGGCAGAAAGCCATCGAGGCACATGGCCGCCCGCTTTACGGCCAGAAGGCTATGCGGCGGCTGTTAATATCGAGCTTCTGAAGTATCTCCAGCGTCGCTTGCATGTCGCGCTTTTCCCTTATGCACCACTGCAGAATATCCAGGTTCTCCCCGCCTTCTTTGATAAGTTCCACGATCTCGGCAACCAATTCCCTGTTGGGATGGAACTGCTTCTTCAAGAGACCGAAATCATGATGGTCAAGCTCTTCCCAGTATTTTTCCCCATTAAGATGTTCTATCCACCGTGCCCTGCACCAGCCGCGCCAGTAACGACGGGACCATTCCCGGATGGCCTGCTCGCCCAAGTCGCGACCGGCCTTTTCGGACTCAATCCACTTATATCTGTTGGCCTCATCCAGCGCCAAACGGAACAACTCCGATTGCGCCGACAGGCATATACCTTCTTCCATCTGTGGAGCCCT
>JAOACM010000405.1 GCA_026417845.1 Planctomycetota bacterium
TTTCAGCACTATTCCTTTCACATCGTGCAGCAGACATTCCGCCGCCACGCCTATCAGGACCCGCTCCCACCTGTCCTCGTCGCGCCATATGTCCGGCGGTGGGTCTTTCAGCAGCGAATGTTTGATTATATCTTCAAGGTGGTCGCAGGATATCAGCGCCTGCTGGAGCTGATTGCGGAGGTCTTCGTCGAGATCTTCCATCCTCTCGGGGTCCAGCTTCTCCTTGTCCGTCTCGTGTCGCTCGATGAACCTGTTGGCTTCTCGGTACACGAGGACCAGCCATTCGCGCCTGTCCATGTGCATCCTCCGCCGGAGGGAAAGCCCCGGGCCGTCACATTACATTCCGGCAGCCCACAGAACCAGACCCGGTCCCGTGAAACTCCGGGGGGGGCGTCAGCCCCGCCGGCTACGCAGAAGCACCAGATCCGCATCCCCGCCGTGGTACTGGAGGATTTGTGGTGCGTAACAGTTGTGACATCTATCGTACCCCCCCCGCAGGGTCATATGACCGCACGGGCATACCACATTAGCAGCCGGGTTCCATCCCGGCTGGACCTGGCGCCCGCCATGTGTCGGGCATTGGCGTACCCCGCCACAGAGGTGCTACAGCAAGGTTACGCACCCTGGGCCGGGTTACATGCCTCATCCCGACTCCTGCGGGGAAAGCTCCTCCCGCGCGTCTCGCAATCAGAGAGGAGGCTGGAGCGCGATATTCAGGACAGTTCCGCGATCTTCTTTTCGTACTCCTCTGGCGTGATCTTGCCGGCCTTCAGGTCCTTGTTCAACGCCTCGATCTTCGTCCTGGCCGCCTTCCGCTTTTCTTCCACCAGGGCCTTGTTCTGTTCATAAACAGACTTGCCTTCCTGCTCGGCTTTCTTGAACTCCTCGCGTAACTTCGCCGGATCTTCCTTAGCTCCGCCGGCAAAGTACCTGTCGGCGATCCTGCCTAGCGCCCAGGTTGAAGCGAAAGACGCGGCGGCGCCCACTGCGCTGCCCCAGACGGGGACGAATTTGCACAGGTTCGAAACGGCTATCCGCGCTCCTGTACCCAGCCCCAGAGCTCCCAGCAGGGACTTCGCCGCGGCCTTGTCAACCTTGTGTCCGTAGTACTGTCCCACGTCGCGGACCATCTTCACCTGCAGCCCGACCACCGCCATATCCGTCACTACCGCCAGGCCCGGGACCGGAAAGGCGCCAAGCACAGCGCTGAGCACCGAATACTTCAGCACGTCCTCCTTGATTTCCTTCGCACGCTTCTCCGGATCGGATATCGGCTGAATGTTGCTCGGCAGTACGGTATCCCTGGCTTCGTTGATGACCCGCGTAAGGATCGAAGCATTCCGATCGGAGATCTTCAGGTCCTTCTTGAGCCGGTCCAGCAGCCGCTGTTCCTCCTGAGAACACTCCCCGTCGGCCATAGCCATGCTGCAGGCTGACTCATAAGCCAGCATCCGCGCATCTCTGGATGCCAGGACGCTTACCTCGGCATCCAGGTTTACCTGCTCCTCCAGAAGGTTCTCCACGTTCGGCACACCCGCGATTTTCAGGTCTTTTATCGCTTCCTCCAGAGCGCGCTTCTCAGCCTCTTCGAGCTTCCCGTCAGCCTTGGCCATCGCAACGACTATCTTGAGACAAGCCACAGCTTCACGTTCGGTCACCGGCATCGCTTCTCCACTCCTTTCTCCTGTATTCCCCGTTCCCGCTCCGTCCGGGCGAACCGCGCTTCGGCATTCTCCGGCACCTGATGTTTGCCCCTGTTCTCCGCCCGCGCGGACAAACCGTCGCGCGCGTCCTCCCCTTCGAGCCAGCGCCCGACTCCGGTTCCACCCGTACGGGCAAGCCATCAGCGCCGTCCGGCTTCAACTCGCGCCATCCGGATACTCCATCCCGGCTGCAGAACCGCTAGCATCGGAGCGCCCGGACGATCCATTCGCGCAAAGGACACTTTAACGCGCGCGGAACGGATTAACAAGCGAAGCAGAGCCTGTGCAAGCCGTTTGCGATGCCCCCAAGCCGGTTGCGATGTTTCCGGGCGAGAGGGAGATTTGTGCGGGAGGCGAGGGGCTTACCCCAACTCTTCAGAGAACCCAGGCCACCGGGTAGCGTTTTTCGCGATTTTTACCCCCAAGCGTCTTTCAGAGAGCGGCGTAGACAGGCCTGCGCGTATATCTCCGCGCCCGTTCGTCGCGTTCGCCCTGACAGCTGCCCCCTAGGACCAACGGCGCAACCGGCTCCGCCTGTGCCGCCGGCATATCGCTGCTGAGGTTGCGGGAAACGGGGAGCGTTGCCGCTGCAAAGCACCCGGGCCGGACGGATGGAGAGCGGATTCAGAAGTCGTCTTTCGCCTCGCCGGGATGGCGCCCGGCCTCGGCGGCTTCAAGCTGCCTGCGGAGGCGCCTGGCGTCTTCGAACCGCCCCGCGTCTTCGAGTTCCTTTATCTCGGCCCGCAGCCCGTCAAGATTCTGCCTGCGTTCACCCTTCAATCCCTTTCCCGGGGGCCTGTCGTCCCGGAATTTTTCGATCCGCTCCATCGCCTCCCGGAGCCGCCTGACCTTCTCCGCGTCGCCGGCCTTCTCGGCCTCGATCGCCGCCTCCCACGCCTCGCGAAGGACCTTCCGCCGCTCCCCCGGCGGCAGCCCCTTCGTCTCGCGGACCTTTTCGCGCAGCTCCTCAGGCACCCCCTCCATGAACCTGTCGCGGATATCCTCGGGCCATTCGCGCTCGGGTCCCGCGCCCGGAGGACCGCCCGGCATCCTGGCGCGTCGCGAGGCCAGTTCCCTCTCCTCCTGCTCCATGGCCTTCGCGGCCTCATCATGGCTTATCAGCCGCGGGATATCCTCGATCGCCTTCGCCGCCAGACCGACGTCCCCCGATATCGCCGCCACCTCAGCGTAATGCCTGACGGCCCGGGCCTTGTCCAGGGGTGTGCCGGCGTTCCTGACGAAGTGGAGCAGCTCGGACATGGCCTCCGCAAATCTGCCGGCACCGACGAGCGGCCCCACTATCCGCCTGCGCGCTTCCCCGGCCAGCGGGCCGGACACCACCAGCCGCAGGTTGGCCTTCGCCCCCTCGATATCCCCCCTCCTCTGCAGTATCTCCGACAGGCTGAATGCAGCCGCCGACCTTCCGGCCGGGTCGGGGCTTTTCTCCACGATGCTTTTAAGGGCGGCCACGGCCTCATCTATCCGCCCTTTCTCTGCCAGGATGCAGGCCAGTTCGATGCGGACGGCGTCCAGCACGTTCAGGTCGGGGGGAAGCGGAGGCGGGCCAACCGGCGGCATCTGCCAGGGCCCGCCTCCCCGCTCCGCCCCCACCGTCTCCACCTTCCCCCTGTCCTGGCGATCCCTGATCGCCTTCTTCTCGAGTTTTTCGACGCGCCTGGCATGTTCCTCGATCAGGTTTTTTTCCTCCGGGGTCAGGACCTCCCCGCGATTCTTTCTGGCAAGTATCTCCTTTATCCTTGCCCCCTCCTCGCGTTTCTCGTCCTGCTCGCGCTTTCCCCTCGCGGCATCAGCCTCGCCGCCCCCCTCCCCCGGATATCCGGCGCCTCCCATGATCGCCAGCAGCGGACAGAATACCGTTGCGGCGGCTATATCCGCGTATCTCATGTCGGCCACCTCCGACACTCCGCCCCCGCCACTTTCTCTGTGCGGCAAATAAGGAGCCTGATTCAGGAATCCCGGGGCGGAGCTCTGAGCTTAAGGCTGCCTCCCTTCCCATCGGGAGGTTTCTGGACAAAATACCGCGCGCTGGACACCGGATAGCCCCGACGGGACCGGAGACATCGCGCGCGCAAGGTCAACGCGCACCCTTCCTATTTTTTCTCTTTCTGTTTGCCTCTGCCGCCGAACATCGCCAAGGCCAGCCCGGCAAGGATGGCGACGGTCCCTCCGGCTATCTGGAGGGTACTCCTGTCGCCCTTGTACTTATCAACCACGCCCTTGATACGATCCGATATCCACTCGGGTCCCTGGAAGCCCAGGAAAAGCAGTACAAGACCGGCGAGAACTGCCAAGATACCAAGCAACCGGAAAATCTTCATGCCCGTGATCTCCTTTTTCAATTACCCGCAACCCAAGGTTGTGACCCGGGCGCCGTCCTGCCCGGCCGCGACCTTCCATTTTCCCCCATTCTCGTTACGGTCATGCGCTCCGCCCGCTGACAAATACCGCCAAGGGGCTGGCGGAGGATGCCCGCCGGCCTCTGTCCGCCGCTTCCGATT
>JAOACM010000406.1 GCA_026417845.1 Planctomycetota bacterium
AGATGTGTATAAGAGACAGGTCTGTACGCGCTCATGCTATGGAAAGGCTTCTACGATGAGGTCTCTCAGGATCGTCCTATCCCCAAATACCTGAGGGGTCTGTACGATGACTTCAAGACTCAGACGCCCGGCGTTCCGGAAAAGTAGCCGTCCGTCCGACAATCAGGTGTCAGGTCTCTACGACGTTGGGTTCCGCTCTGGTCCGTTTCGCTCAGACCATACGTTTCGAAACTCAGCCCCAGACACCTGACCTGCCCGGAAACCCTTACGGCCGTCAAGGCTTCAGCAGCGTCCCGCCCGACCCCGCCTGATTCTGGAGCAGGCTCTTATTGTGGCGCCATTGTCGTCCCGTTCGAGCGTACCGCCACAAATAGCATCCGCGGTGGCTTTTTGGCGCAAATGTCGTAAGGCCTTGATATACAATTGGTTGCGGCGTGTCGTTCCGGAATGCGGGATTTGAGCGAAACATGTTGTATTGCATGGAGTTGTGCCTTTAAATGCACAACAGAGCCATCCGCGGTCTGAATGCGGCAAACAATCACTGCGGCACGCAACCTCACGCGCGAAACGGCAGGGGTCGCACGCCGCAGGGATGGAAAAGTCGTCCGGAACTCCACCCCGTGCCCCCGTCGTGTACTACGCTTCGGGAAATGCCAGGATCGGGCCGCAGAGTTTGACGGTTTTGAGGAGCGCCGCCCGGTTCTCGCGGCTGCACTTGGTCCAGTTGGTCACGACCACGCCGGCCCCCCTGGCCTTGCGGATCGCAGCAACCCACAGTCGCGTGTTCTCCAGAGGATCCTTGTCCTTCGGCCTTCTCCGTCCGCTGACCCAGCAGCCCGATGCTCCGATCACCTCGAACCCCCATTTCACGAGGCGCCTCGCCCAGTCCTCCGGAACGGCGTCGTATCGCCACGGCATCAGGATAACATCCCGCGGCAGCTCCTTAATGGCCGGGATCTGCTTCCATCTCTCCTGCGCCTGCCAGCGGTGGCCGACGTCGGCCCACATGACCATGCGCAATCCGCGGCGCTTTAATTCCCTGCGCAACCTGAGCAGGTCGCGGAGGTATTCCTGCGGGCTGCGGGTATCGTCCTCGTCCATCCCCACATGCACCATCCCCGGCCGGACCGCCTCCACCACCTCATCCAGCGCGGCCAGACCGCGCCGCCAGAATTCCTTCGACGGGGGCAGCGCCTGGGTCGGCTCGAACCACGCGCTGTGGCGGTGCCGCGGGCTGAGCGAGAAGTTCATCTTCGGGACCAGCTCGATCCCATGTTCCTTCGCGCGCCCGGCCATCTCGACCAGTTCGCTCATCGGCACCGAGTATTTCCGGCGGATATCCGGAAGGGTCCGGTATATGACGGCGTCCTCCACGTCCACGATCAGCATGTTCATGCCGGCCCCGGCCATGGCATCTACTACCGCCAGGCCCGTCGCCTTGTCCCACTTTTTTTCCTGGTGCTTCGTCTCGATCCATGCCGGGTCGTAGTGGGTCATGTGTATGAGCAGCCCGCGCCATTTGAGCGCGTTTCCTCCCGGAACTGCGCTCTCCTCCGCCTTCTTCATCTCAAGCCTCCTTTTCTCCATCCCGGGCCCGCTCCTGCGACCGGTCGCGCGCCTGACCGGCCGTCGCCCGCCAGGCCCGCCGCGGGGGCAACCCGCCCGCGCGCCCCCCTGGCGCTGTCCAGCCGCGCCGCGCCGATTCGACGCCGCATGTTGTGGCGATAGCTGATATGAAATACTATACCAGATGCGGATGGCGGATTCTGGTGGAAAAGCCCGTGCCGGCAGGACGCCGCACGCCTGTCCGCGGATATGTCTGGAGGGCATCCGGCAACAGAACCGGGCCGCCTTCCGGGACAGCTCCGGGGATGGACTCCGGTCGCGGACGGGCGAAGAGCGGCTGATCCGGCGATCCGCCGCGGTCGCGGGCGGGGAGCGGCCCGGAAGCCGGGCGGTCGTGACCGTCCGCCCGGGACGGTTTGCGGCCGTCGCGCATTGGGGGGCGGGCGGGAAGGAGGGATGCGGCCATGGGACGGGGCGGAGGGCGGAAGTGCAGGGTGATAGACTGCCACCAGCACGTGAAATGGTACGGCCACGACGCGGACCGGGTCGTGGCGAATCTCGACGAGCACGGCATAGACGCGGCCTGGCTCCTCACATGGGAGGCCCCCCCGGAAGACACCGTAGGTTACGAGGGCGTTTTCTGGCCGGGCAGGCACTGCATGCCGCTCGAGGATGCGGTCGAGGCCGCCTTCAAATACCCCGACAGATTTATCCTCTTCTATGCGCCCGATCCCCGCGACCCGAAGGCTATGGAAAAGCTCAAGGGCGCAATAAAAAACTTCGGCGTGCGCGGCGCTGGCGAGCTGAAGGTCAGGATAATGCTCGACGATCCGCGCGCGCTGGAGCTTTTCCATTTCTGCGGAGAGAATCGCCTCCCGGTCGTACTCCATATTGACGTTCCGCTGCCGCGCCGCGACTTCAGCCGCCCCCCTTCGATGTGGTTCTGCTGCGACTGGGAAAACCTCGCGCGCGTCCTGGAACTCTGCCCGAAGACGACGTTCATAGGCCACGCGCCGGGATTCTGGAGGGAGATATCGGGGGACGCCGATTCCTCCCCGGAGATATACCCGAAAGGTCCCGTCAGGCCGGGGGGGCGCCTGGTCAGGTACCTGGACCGGTACGCGAATCTCTGCTGCGATATCTCGGCCGGGAGCGGGTTCACGGCGCTCAGCCGCGATCCGGCCTTCGGGAGGGAATTCCTGCTGAAATACCAGGATCGCTGCCTGTTCGGGCGGGATTTCTACGACGGAAGGCACATGGAGTTCATAAGGAAGTGCCGGCTGCCGGCAGAAGCGGAGCGGAAGATACTGGGCGGCAACGCGGAGAAGATGGTGCCGCTGCGGTAGCCGGCGCCGCGGCCGTCCGTAGCGTCCATAACGGCGGGGGTGCCGGGTTCGCGTAATTGTTCGCCGCGTTCAGGTGGCGGCTGCTATTGGCAGTGACAGACCCGGGCGGGACAACAATGACGCTGCTACAAATGGATCCAATGCGTCGCTCGCCCAACATATGGGCATGGTAACAGTTACGAGTTCGCGCGGGCGGATGCCGGGCATCCCCGGGAGACGCGGGAAGGAACCGGGGCCGCCGGGACCCCGCGAAGGGGACGGATCTCAGCCGGCGCGCTCCAGTTCCCGCAGGATTCCGAGCAGCCTTTCCCGAAGCTCCTCCGCGCTCATGCCGTTCTCGTCCCGGGCGAGCCTTTCGAGCGCGGCGATGGCTTCCACGACGCGCGCACGTGGCGGAAGTTCCGATTTTACTATGGAGACGCCTTCCTGTCCGGAGGGCTCCAGCGATTCGCCCGGCCCCGCAAGGCTTTCCTTGAGTTTCTCCCCCGGCCTGATGCCCGTGAACGTTATCTCTATATCCCTGCCGGGCTCCAGACCCGACAGGCGGATCAGATCCCTCGCGAAGTCCACTATTCTGATCGGCTCCCCCATATTCAGCGCCATAAGGTCGCCGCTCCTGCCAGTGGCAGCCGCGGCAATCACCAGGGCCACGGCCTCGGGAATCGTCATGAAAAATCTCTCCATGTCGGGGTGAGTAACCGTCACCGGGCCACCGGCCTCTATCTGCTTCCGGAATATCGGCAGGACGCTGCCCGATGACCCCAGGACGTTCCCGAAACGGACCGCGACAAATCTCGTGCGCGGGAACTCGCTTCCCAGACCCAGCACGTACATTTCGCCGATGCGTTTGGTCGCACCCATGACGCTCGACGGTCCGACGGCCTTGTCCGTCGAAATGAACACGAACGTCCCGACGCCGCCCGCGCCCGCCATGTCCGCGATGGCTTTCGTCCCCAGCACGTTGTTCCGGATGGCCTCGGCGGGCGACCGTTCCATCAGCGGAACGTGCTTGTGGGCGGCGGCGTGGAATATCGCGGACGGACCGTGCCTGGCCAGTATCCTCGACATTTCCGCCGCGTCCCTGATGTCTACGACGTATCCCCATACAGCCGGAGCACCCGGACGGTTCCGCAGCTCGCTGTCTATCTCGAACAGGGCGTTTTCGGATCGCTCGCATCTGTCTCTTATACACATCT
>JAOACM010000407.1 GCA_026417845.1 Planctomycetota bacterium
GTCCCGTTCCAGCAGCTTTCTGTAATCGGCGCAGACCTCCCCGCCGAACCGGGCGGCGGCGGCTCCGGCGCGGCTTCTGTCCACGTCGCAGTGGGCCCGGAAGGAAACCCCGCCGAGCGAGGCGAGCTGTTCCATATGGTGCAAGGCTATCCCGCCGGCGCCTATGAACCCGAGACGGACACTCCGATCCCCTGCCGGTTCCATCGGCATCGTTCCTTTCCGGGCCGGTTGTGTTGTCCCCGGACGGGAGAGAGATCTGCACGGGCAGCGAGGAGGCTCAACCCGGCTATTGAGGGGGATCACGCACCCGCCGGATTGCGTTTTTCGCGATTTTTACCCTCGGGCAGCTTTTCAGAGAGCGCCCGATGCAAACTTGCGCGAGTCCTGCCGCGGCCGTTTATCATGTCCACTCCGGCGGCCGTACCCGTCAACCAGCAGCACAACCGGCTCTCCCTTATCCCGATTCCTCCGCCACGTACCGTTCCGGGCGGCGGACGACCGGTCAGGCGAGCGAAGCCCGTTCGTCGCCGACCAGTCTGGAGCGGATCTTCTTGAATATTTCCATCGCGACGAGCATCCCGAAGGCCAACCCCAGCAGCTCGGCCCACTCCAGGAAGCTGACCGGACCTATCTTCAGTATCTTCTGCATCGGAGGAAGATACATCGCGGCTATGTGCACGCCTTGGGCCACCAGCACACCGAAAAAGAGCAGATAGTTCCGCGATATCGGGACGCGGAACGCCGACACCCGCTCGGACCTCACGTTGAAGGCGTGTACGTTCTCGCACAGGACCATCAGCAGGAACAGCAGGTTCCGGGCCTCCGCCTCCGGGACTCCGCTTCCGATCAGCCAGTACCAGGCGCCGAAGGCCATCGCGGCCATGGTCAGACCGGATACCAGACATTCCTGGATCATCAGCGGATCGAATATTCCCTCGGTCGGCCTTCTCGGTGGACGCAACATTGCGCCGGGTTCGCCCTTCTCGAAGGCCAGCGCCACGTCCTGAATGCCGTTGGTGACCAGATTAAGCCACAAGAGCTGTACTGCCAGCAGCGGTATCGGCAGGCCCGCAAGGAGCGAGGCGGCGAACAGGAGCACCTCCGCCATACCGCAGGACACAAGCAGATAGGTTACCTTGCGGACGTTGTCGTACGCGAACCTGCCCTCTTCGACGCCGGCCTCGATCGAGGCGAAGTTGTCGTCGGTCACGACGAGATCGGCCGCATCCTTGGCCACGTCGGTGCCGGATCCCATGGCCACGCCGACGTTAGCGCGCTTCAAGGCCGGAGCATCGTTAACTCCGTCGCCGGTAACCGCGACGAAGTGGCCCGCTGCCATAAGCGACTCGACTATCTCCAGCTTCTGCATCGGCGATACGCGCGCGAAGACGCGAGCCGACGAAACCATCCTGACATGCTCCGGACTTCCCGCCGTGACCTTCGCCAGATCGGTACCGGATACGACTTCCTTGCGCGAGGACGCGATCGAAAGCTGCCTTGCGATTGCGAAGGCCGTGGCCGGGTGGTCGCCGGTAACCATGATGACGCGTATCCCGGCGCGCCGGCACTTGTCCACGGCATCCCTGGCTTCGGGGCGGAGCGGGTCGAGGAAGCCGGCCAGCCCCAGCAGCGATAGCTTCGGGAGATCCTTTTCGGATGCGGGCGTGGACGGGGAAACGCCGGTCTCGCCGGATGCTATAGCCAGCACGCGGTAGCCGTCCTCCGCCATCGCCAAGGCCTCGCGCTCGACGGCCGCGGCGTCCAGCGGGCGCGGCCCATCGGGCGTCTCTATGGTGTCGCAGAAGCGAAGCACCGTCTCGATCGCGCCCTTGACCGCCACCCGGATGTTGCGGCCCGTCTCGCCCTTGCGGCGATAGAATACTGCCGCGTATTTCCGCTCGGATTCGTAGGGTATCTCGCCAGCCTTTTCAATCCCGGCGCGAAGGCCGTCAGGGTCAACGCCGGCCTTGCGGGCGAAGACCAGCAGCGCCGCGTCCATTGCGTCGCCGCGCGCGCGCCACTTCCCGCCTTCATCCCTCTCCAGCGCTCCCTCGTTGCAGACTACTCCGGCCTCGGCCAGCTTCGTCAGCAGATCGCTCCCGGCGCCATCCGCGCGGCCGGAGGGCAGTTTTATCTCCCCGGCCGGATCCAGCCCCTCTCCCTCAACCTCAATCCTCCCGATCCCGAACATCTCAACCGCCTTGACCGTCTGCCGGTTCACCGTCAGCGTTCCGGTCTTGTCGCTGGCAATGCAGGTGCAGCTTCCCAGGCTTTCGACCGCCGGCAGCTTCCGGACTATCACGTTGCGCCTTGCCATCCTGCGGACGGCTATCGAGAGCGCTACCGTCACGGCGACCGGCAGCCCTTCGGGTATCGCGGATACCGCCAGCGCTACCGCCAGAAAGAACACTTCGGCGGCAGGCATCCCCTTGTACAACGCCACGGCGAAAAGCAGCGAGACCGCGCCGCCTATGGCAAGGGCTATGTGATGGGAGAATTTCTCCATACGGACGATCAGGGGCGGTTTTGCCGATTCGGCGAACGCAACGCTCCGGGCTATCTGACCCACCTGCGTCGAGGTACCGGTGGCAACCACCACGCCGACGCCGCGGCCGCTCATGACCATCGAGCCGGCGAAGGCCATGTTCAGACGGTCGCCCAGCGGGATATCTTCCGGAAGCACGCCGGCTTTTTTCGTCGGGGGAACGTTCTCTCCGGTCAGAAAGGACTCGTCTGCCGCGATATTATTGGCCTCCAGCAGCCTCATATCGGCCGGTACGCGGTCGCCGGACTCCAGCATCGCGATGTCGCCCGGAACCAGCTCGCTCGCGGACACGACCGAATCCCGCCCTCCGCGCCTGACCCTGGCCGATATCTTCAGCATCTTCTGAAGCGCCGCCGCGCTCCGCTCGGCATTCCACTCCTGAAAGGTCCCTATCACCGCGTTTATCAGGAGAACGGCGAATATAAAGCCGGCGTCCGTGAACTCGCCCAGCACCAGCGATACCCCCGCCGCGGCCAGCAGTATGTAAATAAGCGGGCTTTTAAACTGGCGCAGGAATATTATGAAAACGGAAGGCGGCTCCCTTCCGGGCAGCGCGTTCTCGCCGTACTCGGCGAGCCTCCTGGCTGCTTCCGCAGGAGACAGCCCGTCCCGCGATGCTTCAAGAGCCTCCAGAACCTTCTCCGGCTCCATCGAATGCCACGGCCGTTCCTTGGCACCGCCGTTCATCGTCCCGGTTTTTCTCAGGTTCCCGTCAGCCACGCGATTTCCGCCTTATCCTCTTCAATCGCCTCTTCAGAAACCGTAACCGTTTACCGCGACCGGTTGTGCTCGCAGCGCCTGAGCGTATCCGCTATTTATGGCGCCGTTGCCGTCCCGCCCGGTCTCGCCCCCGCAGCCTGAACGCGGCAAACAGTTACCAGAAACCTCCGGCAGGACCCGGTGCTCCGCTGCGGAAACCTTGGCCGCCGCAGGAGCTTTTGGATAGGCACTGAGAGCCTATCCGAAAACCTGCCGCCGCAAAACTTGCAACTTCGCGATCCCGGTTTCGCGGCGCTGCCGCGCCCAGGTTCCCGCCGCGTTCAGCCCGAATCCATCCGGGGTTTTTGAACAGACTCTAAGAGCCTCCAGAAACCTTCCGTCGCGCACAGCTCACGGCTCTGAGATCCCGACTTCGCGACGGGAAGTTTCTGGACAAACTCTAAGAATCTATCCGAAAACCTCCCGGCGCGCGGCATATACGCTCAGCGAGCCTGACTGTCCGGCAGGACGCTTTGGGGCAGGCACTTGACTATCGCCCCATCCTGACCGCCACCTTACACCCCTTACATCCCGGTTCGTACCGGCCCATCCTGTACACTCAACCTGTGCCTGACTCATCTGCGTCCCGTCAGGTATAGCAGATGAGAAGGAGCATCCATGCGCCAGACGGGTCCCGGAAACGCTCGCCGCTCCATCCGGTGGAGGACCTCCTGCAAAGCCGGCGCATTATAACGTCGGACGTCCGCCCGCAAGAGAACAGGGGTATTTTTAACAGAATTCGGGGCGCATGGTCGTATGATGCGCAGGACAGGTCAGGACAGCGTCAGAGCGTAAAACCGGACGCTGCATTCCCGACCATCCGCGGGGGACGGATGCGGCAGGGATACCGGCGCTCCCAGTGATCACGACCATGTTACCC
>JAOACM010000408.1 GCA_026417845.1 Planctomycetota bacterium
GGGAAGGGATGGAGGAGGCCGCGGAAGCCGCCTGTTCTTCCGCGCCTGCCGCCGCCGCTCCGAAAGCTCCGGCGGAAGGTCCGCGCCCTGCGGATGCCCCCGCGCAGAAACCCGAGGAAAAGAAACCCGGCGAAAAGTGAGCCGGCCGGACGAAGCCCGGCGCGCGGCCGGCGGACAAGATACGGTCCCGATCCGCGCTCCGGCGTCTACTGCCATTTCTCGTAGTTGTTTGCCGCTCCATATGTGCAGGGCACAGGGACGCTGAGTACATGTTGCACGCTGTTACTGCCCCGATCGAGCGCACCGCTGCGGAATGGCAGCCCCAGCCCGAACCCGGCAAACAATTACCGTTTCTCAGCCGGTTCTTCTCCGGCAGGCTTGGTTTCCGCCTTGTCCTGCGCCGGTTTCCGCTCCTGTTCCGTCTCCCCGGCGGTTGTGCTTCCTCCAACCGGTCCGCCGGCCGATGCGCCTCCTCCAGGGCGGGTCCCCCCGGCTGCCTTCGGGTCGGCGGTCCCGGGAGCTGGCGCCCCCGCATCCGGGCCCTCCGCCGTTCCAGCGGGCTGTTCCCTGGCGGCGGGCTGTTCCCTGGCGGCTGGCTGTTCCTTGGCGGCCGGCTGTTCCCGGACAAAGGGCCGGCGCGAACTCCGTTCCGCACCGGGGCGGGGCGGCCGGTCCGCGTCGGTTTTACCTTCGGGCCGCCGTTCCCCTTTTCCGGAATCGCCCCCCTTGCCTTCCGGCCGCCGGTCCTCCGGCCCCTCGGGTTTCGGAACGGATCTGGCCGGAGGTTTGAAACTCGGTTCGACCGGCGGTTTCTTCTCCAGCACGTGCTTCAACCGTTCCCTCTGTTCCTCTGTCATGGCCTCCTGAAGTTTCTTCTCCATTTCCTCGTCGAACTTCGCGGACTTTTCGCGGAACTCGTCGAGCGCCTTCCTGCGCTTCTCGGCATCCATGCCGGCCAGGCTCGCAAAGACATCCCGTCGCTCCGCGTCCAGCTTTTTCTTCGCCTCGTTGTATTCCTCGGATATCTTCCACATCTCCTTTATCGCCTTCGCTTCGGGGGCCGGCAGCAGCTCCGCCAGGCGTTTTTCGTATTCCTCGCGCAGCGCCTTTATGCGGCGGATGGCCTCTTCGACCTCCCTTGCGGAGTCGTCGCGGTAACGGTCCTGGAGCGAGAACATGGCCGTCCTCTGCGCCTCGTTCAGGACGAACAGGTCGGCGAACCCGAACCTGAGGCGTCCGACGCGCACTTCGCCGATCGGCTGGTCCGTGCGGCGGAGGTCGTAGACCGTAAGCTTCTGTTCGACGGGAGGCGGCAGCGGCGGGGGCGCTGTTTTTTTCGTCGGATCCGTCTCCATGGGTTCGCCGGCGAAGCCGGCGCCGGAAACCGCAACCAGGCAAAAGGCTGCCGCCGTCAATCCAGTCAAAGGTTCCCTGCAGGTCATGGCGTCCTCCGGAAAAACGCGCCCGAATTTCCATATCCCTGCCGCGCAACTACCGGCCGGCCCCACTTCCTGCCGGCGCCGGTCGTAATTGTCCGCCGTCCCATATGCCGGGACACCACGGGCAAGGCGGCCCCATTCATCTGTAGCGCCATTGTTGTCCCGTTCAGGCGGACTTCTACCGGTATCCGCCACCCGAACAGCCGCCGCCTGAACGCGGCGAACAATTACCGCCGGTCCGGCAGCTGCCCGCACCGGCAGTCTGAGTCATCGCCACAAATGTTACCCCGGGATCGGCTTTTGTCCACATGGAAGAGGCGGGACTGGCGGGTCGTTTTCCGGGGCCGCGGGATTCTTCCGGATCCGGCGCCTCATACGGATATATCGCCGTCCCGGGCGGCGGCGCCGGATATCCCCGCGCCGGCGGAGGAAGACAGCTTGATGTCGCGTCTGGCCTCCATCCGCCTCCGGCGCAGGTTCGATCTGTCCGGCACGGGTACGACCACCCACCGGTAATAGCTGGCCACGAACACCGCCGCCAGGCACAGCGCGAAGCCGCTGCCCCACCAGGTCTTGTCGGCGCTGGCGAGGGTAATCCCGACCAGCAACAGTCCCGCGAACAACGGGACGAAGAAGAACGGCAGCGTTATGCCGGTGGCGACGACCCGAAGCTTCCATATCGAATCCCTTATGTCGGCCATCCGCTCGTGCCTGCGCAGCGCCGTCCGGTAATCTTCGGCGGCGGGGGCATCCGCCTGAGCGGCACCCGCCTTCTTCAGTACGTGGGCGTAGAATTTCAGCTCGAATATCCTCAGCCGTATCGCCCGCATCGCCGATACCCACATGCCGACGATGCAGATCTGCAGGGCGTTGTAGGCGGCCAGGCGCAGCCATGCGTAGGGGCTTCCCTGCGCCATCCACAGACAGACTATCCCGGCCGCCCAGCAGGCAGCCAGCGGAACCATCCACTTCCGCCACGGGGCTGCCCGACCAAGCCCCCTGCAAGGCAATCTGTCCGCGCCCGGGAGTGTCGCCATATTCTTCCGCGTCCCCGATAATCCGGACCGTGCGCGGCAATCCAGCGCCATGCCGGCGGCCTGTTATATTATCAAAACGATC
>JAOACM010000409.1 GCA_026417845.1 Planctomycetota bacterium
CCGCCACTTCACCCTGCGCCTTCCCGGTATCCATTCCGCTCACGCATCATGAGATGCCCCCCCTTCCCATGATCGCTTGCACTCTCTCCCGCGCCGGGAGGATGCCCATTGCCGGGTACCATATAATAAACGCCTGCACAAGTGCATGCGCCTCGGCAGGATGCTTCCCGCCTTGATCGCAAAAAGCAGCCACAACCTTAAGAGTGCACGGTGCTGCACTACTTTCTTAGTCTTCATTATATCGCTAACTATTCGCCGCATCTCATGAAAATTCAAAAGGTTCCAGCTCTGCCCCCGATACCCCTCTTTGGGAGATTGAAATTCGATTTGCCTTGGAATTTTATTTGCGTTAGATTAACAAGGGGAAGGCAAAATACAACTTGGGCGCTAAGGACGTTGTGCATATCCCGGCCGGGAATGCACGAAGATCTGGGAATTGGTGCGGGCAGTCCATGGTTATTGCCGAAGAAGTAGATCGCGCCACGCTCGCAATCGCCATACTGGATGACCATCCAGCATGGCGGGAATTTCAGGCCCAATCTCTCAAGCGGGCCGGTTTCGGCAGGATAGAGACCATGCCTGCCAACCCATCCCTGTTCGTCAGGAGGTTCGGAGAAAAGAGCAGAGAATTCGCCTCCTTGGTATTCGGTCTCCGGGTGGACAGCGAGGTATCGTGGGAGAATCTGAGGGTCCTGCGGGGATGTTATAGCGGCCCGATAATAGTCGCTTCTCCCCAGCGCGAAGTGCTCTCAGTGGCGGATAAAATCCGCGAAATCGGAGCCGAAGATGTACTGGTCCTCGACGAAACCGATCCGGAAGCCATCGAATTGAAGATCGAAACGGTCCTCATGACGCACCGTATCGGCAAGGTTCTGGAGGAAAACGACCTCAGGACGCAGCGACTCTTCGTCAACATACTGACGGTCATGGTGAAGATACTCGAAAGCAAGGATCCCTATACGAAGCTCCACTCCCACCAGGTCGTCAAGTGGTCACGCATGATCGGGAGGCGTCGCGGCCTTTCGGACGAAGCTCTTACCAGGCTCGGCCTGGCGGCGGTGTTTCACGACTTCGGCAAGGTGGGGGTGCCGGAAGATATCCTGAACAAGCCTTCAGGGCTGTCAAACGACGAGTTCGCTCTGATGAAACAGCATCCGGCAATAGCGAAGAACATTCTCGGCTCCCTGGATCAGCTCGCGGACATCCTGCCGGCGATCCATCATCATCACGAGCGGTGGGCCGGCGGCGGATATCCCGAAGGACTGAAGGGCGAACAGATCCCCCTGTGGGCGCGGATCATCGGGCTGGCGGATGCCTATGACACTATGTCATCCAGACGGACGTACAAGGAACCGTTCCCGAAGGAACGGATAATTGACGAACTTATAAAAGCGTCGGGCAAACAGTTCGATCCGGAACTGGTGGCGATCCTCCTGGAGCTTATCGAGGAGCAGCGCTGATCCGCCGGACAGCGGGAGCCATGCGACGCGCCGCGGAGCAGATTCCTCATCGAATCGGCTTCCTTGCGCTTATGACACAACATGTCTGAACGCAAGAGATTGCGCCCCGAATCGCACGACCGGGGCCGTCGGGATGGCGATTACCTCTTCGAAAGGTCCAGAACGTTCATGGCCACCCGTTCGATTTTCCACCCGTCGGGATACAGGACGGCCCCCCACGGCTCGGCCTGCGGCTGTTTCGGGTTGGGGTTAAACCGCACGGGAGTTTTCGGGTTAAGCATCGCCCGGTCGCGGGACATGAGCAGCACGACGTCGGAGGCTTTCGTTCCCGGCATCGCGAGCTGGTTGACGCCTTTGCGCCTTATGTACGCCTGCATCCGCGGCGTAGCCAGGTCGAGCAGTTCCTTGGGGACATCGTTTCCTTTTTTGCCCTGGTTTTTAGCGGCGATGGAGTTGAATCTGGCGGCAAGGGCGAGTATGTCGGACGCCAGGATTTCGGGCAGGATTTCCCGCAGTGCTTCCTGGACCTCGGGATCCTCGCTCGATTGAGCAGCCACTATCCCCGGCATGGCCTTCGGCCCCATGGCGAGCAGCGTCTGCCTGGCCTTTTGTCTGGCCTGGTAATCCTCGTGGCCCAGCCGCGACGCTGCCTCCAGCGCCGCCTTCGCCTCCGCCGGGCCGACCGCCGCCGCGGCGTTTTTCATGCAGGCGTCCAGCAACGCTCGCGCATCGTCATCGGACATCGGCGGTTTCGGTGCCGGCAAATCCATCGCCTCCACCGCCTCCGCCGCGGCCTTCCTGACCATCTCGAACCGCTGGGAATCCTCGTCGGATATCGTCAGCTTCCGTCCGGCAGGGTCGTATGAGCATTCGAAAACGTCGGACCGCGCGTGGACCAGCCCGCGCCAGCAGCGGACGGCGTCCTGGATCGGCAACGTCTCCCCGCCGGCCATCCCGTACATGAACGAGGTTTCCACGGGCACGGGCTCGGCGTACTCGAGAACGAACGACACGGACTTCATCGGTGGCGGGAACTTCCTCCGTGTCGAAATCAGCAGCTTCCCCCCTTCGGCCCTGGTCCCCCATCTGAAGGCTTCGCCTATTTCTTTCGCCATGTCCCCCAGCGTGATTTCCTTGTCCGTCTTTATCGTGTACGCCCGTCCGGTTCCCGTGAAGTTGCAATAGAGTTCCAGCTTGCAGCCCGCCGTCTGCTTCGTGCTGCCTCCTCCCCACGCGGGTATCCGTCCCGACGCCATTTCCGCCTCTATCGCCTCCGAATCCACCTCGACGGGAACCTTGAACGCATCCGACAGGCGCCTGCCGAGTTCGGGCAAGGGGCAGTTTTCGATATTCGCCTGCGCCCTGGCGGCCAGGACGTCCGCCGGCTCGGCGGCGAAGATGGAACGGGCGGGGAGAATGACGCACCAGGCCGCCAGTGTGGCGGAAGCCAGCGCCGACGTGGCGTTCCTGCTCCGGGCTCCCGAGGGATGCTCCGTCAATCTCCCGGCGGGGCGGTACGCGCGCATCTCTTGAAAAGCCCCCCCGATCCGCTAGGTTCGTTCTGACCCGCGACCGCCAGCCTGGCCGGCGCGCGGAAGAGGGCTGAATGCCTCTGCCCCTGCCCCGGAGGGTCGGCCGTGTCCGGGGAGCGGATACTTTTTATGTCCGGCGGGGCGTAAAGTCAACTCGGGGATCGCGGCATGGGGAATGTCCGGGATGCCTTGCGGGAACCGGTCGCGGTATCCGATCCGGACCTGGCTCCGGCGGCGGCCAAAGCGGCGGAGGGGCGCAGGCTGGATGCGGCGGACGGCCTGGCGCTGTTTTCCAGCCGCGACCTGCCAGGTATCTGGGCGATGGCTGACGCAGTAAGGCGGCGCCTGCACGGCCGGAACGCATTCTATGCCGTAAACGGACATATAACGCCGACTAATATCTGCGAGTGCGAATGCCACTTCTGCGGATTTTGGAGGCGCAGGGATGGTAGCGGGAAGGAAACGCCACAGGCCGGGGAATGGGAACACAGCGGGAGCGGGCAAAGGGAAGGGTATGTGATGTCCGTGCCCGATGTCCTGCGCGCGGCGCAGGCGCTGGCCGGTCTCGGCGTCACGGAGCTCCACATAACCGGCGGAGTGAATCCGGATCTTTCAATCGGGTACTACGAAAGTGCGATCCGCGGGATCCGATCCGGATTTCCGCGCGTCGGCATCAGGGCGCTGACGGCCGTGGAAGTCCGCCGGGCGGCGGACCGCGCCGGGATGACGCTTCGCGAGGCCCTCGAACTCTTGCGGGCCGCCGGCCTGGACACTATTGCGGGAGGCGGAGCAGAGATACTCGTGGACGGTATCCGCCGGAAGATATGTCCGGCGAAGGGGTCGAGCGCCGAGTGGCTGGATGTCCACGAGACGGCGCACCGGCTGGGCATCAGATCATCGGCGACGATGCTGTTTGGGCACATCGAGTCGTCCGCAGACAGGGTCGAACACCTCCTCCGGATCCGCGAGCTGCAGGACAGGACGGGGGGCTTTCTGGTCTTTGTCCCCCTGCCATACAGGCCGGAGCGGGGGGCTTCCATCGCCGGGCGCGGTCCCGGACCGGCGGAAATTCTCAGGACGATTGCCGTATCGCGCCTGATGCTGGACAATATCCCGCATATAAAGGGATACTGGCCTGCGATGGGCATGGACGTGGCCCAGACGGCTCTGGCC
>JAOACM010000410.1 GCA_026417845.1 Planctomycetota bacterium
AGATGTGTATAAGAGACAGCGCCTCAATACCCTCCAGCAATCCCGGACGCCGGCAGAAGCCGCCTCCGGCGGCGGAAACGGCTTCAGGTCCGGCCGTACCTGTTCTGGAAGAATATCTCCTCCGGAGGCTTCCGCTTCTTCGCGCCGGCCTTGCCTGCCGGAGGCGAGTCCGCCGGATATCCCAGCGGCGTGAGCGCTACGACTCTGACTGAGGGAGGGATATCGAGCAGCTCCCGCACGCGCCTTTCGTCGAATGCTCCTATCCAGCAGGTGCCCAGGCCTGCGGCGGCGGCCGCCAGGGTCAGGTGATCGAGGGCTATGGTCACATCCACATCAGCGCTGTTGCCGTATCCCCCCATATGCTTGTACGCCTCGGCCGGTATCCCGCATCCGACCACTATGACCGGCGCCCCGGCAACGAAGTGCTGGTCGAAAGATGCGGCGGCCAGCTCCTTCCTCAGGCGCTCGTCGGTCACGAAGATAAACCGCCACGGCTGGTTATTGCAGGCCGATGGCGCGAGCCGGATGGCCTCCTTCATTGCGGCGAGGACATCATCCGGTATTGGTTCCGGCGAATATTTCCTGACGCTCCGCCGCTTCCTTATCGCTTCCATCACATCCATGATCACAGCCTCTCTTCTTCAATGATACCGCCGCGCCGCCGGCCGCCTCCCACGAAGCTCCGGGCGGCCGCCCGTCAGCCCTTGGCTGCCGGCTGCCAGCTGCCCGGCAGACGCCCGCCAGCTCCCCGGCGACGGTCCGCCAACCCTCATGCGGCCCCTCTATTTGCCCCCCGGCAGCTGGAAGGTGATTTTCGGCGCCAGTCTGGGCGCGCAGGTCTTCCTCTCGCCGTCGTCCGCCTCGATATAATACTTTGTCCCCGGCGGCGGCGCGCGCAACGTCCCCTTCCACGCCGCGCCATCCCGTTTCATCTCCACCGGTTCGTAGGCGTTCTCCTCCGGAGGCAGGAAGTACAGCGTCACGCTCTTAAGGGGCTTTTCGCCTTCCACCGCGCTTCCCTTTTCGAGGCTGCCTTCTTTCCGCGGAACGTAATGCTGCGCATCGCCGGATACGACGGCTTCGATCTCCACGTCCTTGCCGGGTTCTGGTGCCTTCGGTTCAATGTGCTGTATGTACGGGCCGGCCGACCATGCAGCCTGCGCGACCGTTCTGAGCGCCGGGTGTTTTTCGTCGGAGAAATCCGTCTCCACATCCCAGGATGTGTACTGCAGGCCGCACCGCCTCAGCAGGGTAGGGTAGATTTTCCGCAGGAAATACGCCCATCTGAGCGCGCTGCGGTCCGGTCCGTCGCCCTGAACGCTGGGCATCACGCCGAAGTTCTGTTCGTGGAAAAACCTGAGCGACGCCTCGGCGACCCCGTCGAACCAGGGCACCATCACGATATCGCCGGCGTTATATTTCGACAGGATGGCGGCGACCCGCCCGAGACCGTAGATCGCCGCGTTGTGGTTGGGGTCTGCCATGTCCGACCACATGAATATCCTCGCGCCCGGAGCAGCCTTCCGGATCGTCCGGTACTGGTAGTGCACGAAGTCGGCGAACAGTTCCGATTTCGTCTTGCCCGATGTTGCCGAGCGGGCATCGTAGCCTATGCAGCGCCGCTCGTCGGCGGACAGGCAGTAGTGGTCGGCCTTCAGCGCAGCGGCGGGCATCGAGCACCATCTGTACACGTAGTTTTCCGGGTCCCCGTCCGTCAGCAGCCTCCTGTCGGCTATGCACTCGTGAAACTTGCCCGGCCTCAGGGTATCGGGGCACAGATACGAGAAGGTAACCTTTACCGTTTCGCCGTCTCTGATCGAGCCGGTCGCGATCCGCCTGATGGCGGATGGCGGGTTGGCGCTCTTCCCGATGCGCGGCGCCTCGGGCGGCTGGCCCCGGCCGGCCGAGCATTCGGAGAAGAACGGCATGGAGATGCCGCCGAACCTGACCGCGAAATCCTTCCCTTCCTCGTACTTTCTGTCCTCATCCTCGCTCGTCACTGCCACCGGCTCCATATCCCATGACTTGCCGGTCTTGAGATCGTAAAGGACGTTCGGCGCCGGGAATCGCGCCCCGCTTTTCGCGTCGGCGATCTCCAGGACGACTTCCTTTTCCCCCTCGATCTTCAGCGTCGCGGTATACCTCACGGCGGCCAGCGTGGTCGGGTCGGATGCTTCTGGAGCGGGCCGTTTGCCGTCCGAATAGCTGCCCGGCGGGAAATAGAAAGCCGGGCCGTCCACTCTCGGCGCGAGATGCCACCGCCTGGCGTATTCGAATATCTCGCCGAGCGATTCGCGGACCTTCTTGCCGGGCATGCCGGGGATGTCCCTGTCCAGCATCGCGTAGTTGCGGTCTGCTATGGCAACGATGTTGAACTTCAGCCGCGCCAGGCGCCTGACGGATTCCCTGGCCCTTTCCATCCTTTCCGGGGAGAAGTTCCAGCATCTTATGGCGTAGGCGGAGCGGAAGGCCATGTCGGGAAAGTCCACTATGCGGACGGCCGGTACCATCGCGCCGCCTTGTCCGTCGCCACCTAGACGCGCGATCGCCGCCAGCGTCGCCGCCCCGTACAGCGTGCCGCGCCGGTCGAATCCTGCCACGGCTACGCCCGATGCCGCCGCGTCTATAACGTAACCTTCCGGACCGGGATACTCAGCGGTCAGTTTAAGTCCCCGGGACTCCAGCAGTCTGTCCAGCGCCGCGTTTCCCTTCCCCGGTTCGCCAAGGAATATGGCCGGCGCGCCCGGCGCCGCCTCGGAGGCCCTCAGCGTCTTCGGCCTGGCACCCGTCAGCTTCTCCAGCCCGGCGGAAAGCAGTTCGATGGCCGCTTCGTCCTCCGCGGATATTGCATCTTTAGTGACGATTGGGACTTCGCCTCTGAGCGGGAAACCGCCGTCCGCTCTGATAAGCACATCCTGCGGCTGGGGGATGCACCTGATCGCCTCGGCGCAGCTCCCTCCCGATGCCGATGCCAGCGTTGCTACAGCCAGAGCCGCCGCCGATGCGAAGAATGATCTGCTCATCCGTTTCCCCTCTGTTCCGGCTCCATCCCCGTTGCCTCGCGGTCCCCCTCCATCCGGCTGCCGGTCCTTTCTCTCAGTATCTCCGTCGCCGCCCCTGCCGGTTTACGAACCGCCGGGGCGGGGGCGGAACCGGGGGCCTCCCGCACCGGCGTCGTCCGCTCCGCCATTCCGGAAGCCGGCGCTCGCGGGCGCTAAGCCGGGGAGGAGATCCGCCCGCGAGTCTGGTACGCCTGTCCGTTGCCGGCGCCTCCTGCCGGTACCGGGCCGCCCGGTCGCAGCCTGCGCGCCGGACCGCCTTGCCGGCCCCACGCCCGCCGCCGCGCCTCCGCTACGCCTTCCTGAGGCTTCATCCATAATAACCGCTTTGCTCTGGACGAACAACCTGCGAGCCGCGATAAAAAACGGCCATGGCGCGTAGCTGTCAGGTCCGGGGGCCGGGGTTTCGACGTGCACGACCGGCGAAGGGCGCCTCGGCCGTCAGCTCCGGACGCGTGCCGTGCGCGTCAGGCCCATGCATGGCGCCGCGATCCTTCGCGGAATGTCCCCAGGCATCGCCTCCTGCCGCCCCGTGCGGCGCGGCGGTTGCCGGAGGAGCGGGTGGAGAAGGCAACGGATGATTCTGCTCGACGGGCACGGTCTGACCATCGAGGGGTTGTGGCGGATAGCCCGGGGGGACGAGCGGGGCGCGCTGGCGATGCCGGCGCGGGAGGCGATGGCGCGGAGCAGGGCGCTGGTGGAGGAACTGGCCGCCCAGCCCCGCGCCATATACGGCATAAGCACCGGCTTCGGACCGCTCAGCCACGAAAGGGTCTCGCCGGACGAACAGGCCGATCTCCAGCTCAATCTCCTCTACCACCTGGCCGTCGGCCAAGGCGAACCGCTGTCGGACACCGAGACGCGGGCCGTGATGGCCGCGCGGGCCAATGCGCTGGCGCGCGGGTTCTCCGGGATAAGGCCTGAGGTGGTGGAGATGCTCCTCGATGCGCTCGGCGCCGGAGTGCTGCCGGAAATTCCCTCGGAGCTGTCTCTTATACACATCT
>JAOACM010000411.1 GCA_026417845.1 Planctomycetota bacterium
CGGCAGCGTCAGATGTGTATAAGAGACAGCAGTATGCGCGCGTTGCCGCCGTCATGTATGAAGAGCCTCCGGTCGGTGTGGACGCCGACGTAGGCGGCGTGAGCCAGGGCCACCTCGTCGCCCCCGATCGGGCGCGGATTCTGAGGACCGCCCTCGACGACCAGCGGCAGTCCGTCGTCCACGTTGCCGTACCTGCCGACGCGGAGGATCAGGTTGCCGTTGGAGTCGAGCACGGCGATGCTGAAGCGGATCGTCTCGGGCGCGAAGGAACGGCCGAAATAATCGAGCTGGAAGCGGGAATGCCAGCAGGTGCACGAACCGCCCTGCCCGCCGTAGCCGACGCCGCCGTACATCCATTCCGCGCCCTCGACCCACGTGTCGCCCAGGCCGTACTTCGTCACGTCCGGCGGGCGCTTCGGCTTCATATCGGGCGGCAGGGGCACCGGCGATTCGCCGGCGCTGACGAACCGCCCCTTCCCAGGGCGGAACTTCATCAGAGTCTCGGCCTTGTCGTTCTGGTACGGCTGGCCTTCGATCACCCGCGGCGCGGCGACCATGATGTAGAGGTTGTCGGCGTTGTCAATACCGATGCCGTCGGCGTTGGTCAGCCCCGGCACGGCGTCGTCGTACACGATCTTGCCATGCTGATCGAAGACGAGAACGACGCGGTTGCCGGAGCGGCCCGGGTAGATGAACGGCGCGTAGCTCCTGACCATCCCCTCCTGCATATACTGCCTCTTCGCCTCCGACACCCGCCGCCGCTGTTCCGGTATGTTGCATATGACGGCCAGGCGGCGCCTCGGGGATATCCACATCCCGCTGGAGTGCCACCACACGGGTCTTTCGCCCGGTATCGGCAGCGCGGAGACCGCGTCGTGCTTCGGCAGCGCGCCGCTGGACGCGAAGCGCACCGACGGCCGCAGCTCCCCGTAATCCCACGGCACCTCCCGCCAGCTCACCGTGTCGAACCTGACTATCTCGTGATCGGTGGTCAGGTAGGCCAGTCCCTCGATGTCGAATATGATGTCCTCGGTGTCGCCCGGCAGCTTCACCTCCTTCATATTCCCCGTGTCGGGGTCTATCCTGATGACCGTATAGAACGACTTGCCGGCTCCAGTTTGTTCTTCGCATACGTAGAGCTTCCTGTCGGCCGGATTGACGTAGAGCCTCTGGCGCGAGAACTGGGGCGGGGTCAGCCGGTGCACTTTCTTCTCGGCGATCTTCGCGAAGTCCACGGCCACCTTCCACTCGCCGCCATCCATCTTTGCGATCCGGATGCCCCGGTTTTCCCAGCCGCCCAGGTGCACCCAGATGCCGCCGCCGCTCTCCCAGTTCGCCTCCTCGACCGACACCGTCGGCTTGCGGCCCGCCAGCCACAGCGCCGGCTCCTTCCCGTACGTGTCCACCGCCACCTGGCATGTCTGGCCGCCGGTCGCGATCCAGCCTCCCTTGCCGGTCAGTGAACCGACCGGGATCGGCTGCGGATCGGCCTTCGCCGGCTTGTCGAAGGTGCCGAGCCGGCAGACCGTCGGCGATATCCTCCCGGGGTAGTTCATGACGCGCGAGACGTGCTGCGAGGGCCCGATCGTCTCGAAACTGAAGGACCATATCTCGCCGGTGACCGGGTCTATCCTGATCGCCGACGGGTACGGCGCCGGTATCGTCTTCAGATACCGGCCTTCGGGAGAAAACACCTGTATCCGCTGGTTGCAATGATCCGCCACGTAGACGCGCCCCTGCGGATCGCAGGCCACCGATACGGGCACGCAGAACTGGTCGCTGCCCGATCCGAAGCCGTCGTCCGTCTTCTGGGCGCCCAGGAAAACATGCGGCTCGTCCTGTTTCTCGTATTCCATCCGCATCACCATGTGATAGCATTGCGCCTCGCCCACGTAGTTCCCCGTCTTCCAGACGTAACCGGTCAGATAAAGGTACTTCCCGTCCGGGCTGAACGCGATGCTCGTCGGCCCGACGACTCTGGGAAGCTGCCCCACGCGGACGGTGAACGAAACCGATGGACCGAGGATCGGCAGCCCGCCGCTGTCGCCGTCCGATGTGAGCCTGTTCAGGCGGTGGTAGGCCAGGGCGATCCTGCGTTTGCCGCCCCCGGCTGGCGTCCCCAGCGGAGGATGGATCGCCATCGCCGTCGCGGCGTAACCTCCCTCGTGGCCGCCCTCGCCGCCCCACGCGCTCGACCCCGACGTAAGGAGCGATGCCAGCTCGTAGCCCATCTTGAGCGGCATCTCCGGCTCTCCCGGCACGAACCGCCGCTTCTGCAGCCCGACGACGTCGGGTATCCTGCCGGCCGGAAACGGGTAGATGGTGCGGACGTAGTTGCCGTCGTGATCGAAGAGCTTCAGGTGGTCCACTCCCAGCCCCTCGAACACGTAGACCCCCTCCGGCGCCGGGGCGAGCAGCGGGGCGATGTTCGATATCCGCTTGTGCGGACTCCAGAACAGCGTCCTCTCGAACCGGGGTTTCAGTCCCAGCGAGACGCGGACCGTCACCGAGTCCTTGTCGTCTACGTATCTGCCCTGGTCATCCTTCCCGTCCCAGACGATCGTCTGCCTTTTCGAGTTCCACTGGAACGGTTCCGGCGCATCCTCGCCCAGAACTCCGGATGCCAGGTGCCTGATTATCCGGCCATCCGCGTCCTCCACCGCGACGGTCGCGTCGCAGAACCCCTTCGTCTCGAAGGATATCGTGACCCTGTCTCCCTCGCGGACCGCCTCCGGCCTGCGCGCGAACCCGAAGACTTCCTCCCGCTTCGGCTTGAACTCATCGTACGGATCCAGCCTGTAAACCTCGTACCTTCCCTCTCCGGCCGCCCTGATCCCCAGCCCGCGCGGTTTCAGTATCCGGACCGCCACGCGCCCGGCTTCCCGGTCCCTGGCCTCGAAGTTCACGGGCGCCAGCCCCTCCAGCAGCTCGGCGGTAAATTCGAACTTTACGCCGGCCTTCGCGGCCAGATCCTTCAGTGCATCGGCTACCGGAAGCCCGCGGTAGTCAACGGTGACCGGCCTGTGGAGCGGCGTTCCCGGCGCCGCCCCAGATGCGCCCTCGCCGCATGCCGATGCCGTCGCGCCGAAGAGGATGATCCCGGCAGCTGCGGCGGATGCCAGCCCGCGCATGGGTGATCCCTCCACAAACGCCGCCCGCGCCGCAGCGACCGGGGCGCGCGGCCGCACACAGACGGCCCCTCCGCCCGACGCTCTCCCGGCGCATCGCGCCCCCGGGAGGAACGCCCGTTATGAATATGGTTACACCGTCCCGGAGGTCCCGTCCCCGCATTTTTCCCGCCGGCGGACCGGGCGGCGGGGCCGGCATCCGGGGCCCGGGCGGAGAAACCGGAGCGCGACGGCCCGCCGGCATTCCGCCGGGCGGCGGCGCCCCGAACGGCCGGAAAGCCGGAACGATACTCCGGCGGGAAGGGCAGGGATGGGGAAACGCCCCCAGCGGCGGCGGACCCGGCGGACTGCGGTGCGGCGGGCTGGTTACGTGTAATCGGCCTGGCCGGGCGGCTTTATTTCCGCCAGGAGCCTCTCGACGATCCGCTCGGCCGTTACGCCCTCGCTGTCCGCGTTGAAGTTCGTGAATATCCTGTGCCGCAGCACGGGAAGCGCCACCGAACGGACGTCCTCCACCGAAGGCGTATAGCGCCCGGACAGTATCGCGCGGGCCTTGGCGCCGAGCACGAGGTACTGCGTCGCGCGCGGTCCGGCGCCCCACGACACCCATTCCCTGATGAACTCCGGCGCGCCCGGATCGCCGGGCCTGGATGCCCGCGCCAGCCTTATCGCGTATTCCGCCACGTGGTCCGAGATCGGTATCCTTCTGACCAGGCTCTGCAGGGCCAGGATGTCGCCGCCGGACAGGATCGGCCTGAGCTGCGGATCGCTGTCAGAGGTGGTCGAGCGCACGATCTCCCGCTCCTCCTCCAGCGACGGGTACCCTATCATGATCATGAACATGAACCGGTCCAGCTGCGCCTCGGGCAGCGGATACGTGCCCTCCTGTTCGATCGGGTTCTGCGTGGCCAGCACGAAGAACGGCGGGTCCAGCGGGTACTTGACGCCGCCGGCCGTCACCTGCCGCTCCTGCATCGCCTCCAGCAGCGCCGCCTGCGTCTTCGGCGG
>JAOACM010000412.1 GCA_026417845.1 Planctomycetota bacterium
GCGGAACAGGGTCAGGGGACGCGACCGCACCGCGCCGCGAAGGCAGGCCGGTCGTGTCCTTCGAGGAGGAGGGCGCGGACGGAGAGGATGCCTCGGCGACAGGAAGCGCGGGAAAACTGCTCGTTTATCGCCGCGCCGTGCCGGCTTCATATTTCCAGAACCTGGCACAGGCAGCTCTGCGCCACAACCTGCGCTATCCCGTGACTCGGAGATTCGCATGGACCTTCCGCCTCAAACTCCCGGGCCGCCCGGTGCCGGAACGGACCAACGGGGAAATAGGTCCCGACGGTACGATTACCTGGCGTTTCGATCTGGGAGATATGATGAAGGACGGAGCCGACATGCGCGCGGCGTGCACGGCCCCCTGCCCGGCCCGCCTCCTCCCTGCCGTGATGCCGTGGCTCGTTGCCTTTCTGGTCTTTTCCGGCATGGTGCTGACCGCCGGCCTGTATGGACTCAAACGCTGCCTCGATCGCGAGCGGGATACGGGCACGCCCCCTGATTTCGAGGTATGATGCTGCTCGCTCCGATCCCCACCGGACGGCGCGCGGCGCGGCCGATCCGTCCAGGGGCGGGGCGAAGTAATTGTTTGCCGCGCCAGTGTATCGGGGCGCAGCGGCATAGCGGTCTTATTGGCGGCAGCGCCGCTACTGCCCCGTTCGGGCGAGCCATTACTACAAATGGCGGCCGCCACCCGAACGCGGCAAACAATTACGTGGCGAATCTTCCGGAGCAGAGCCGCGTCCACACCCCGGATGACCGGCGTCTCCGGCATCCGGCTCCGCGGCGCGTTCCGTTCGCGCGGTATCGCTCAAGGGCCCGGCGATGATTTCTATGCTCGGCAACGACGCGGGGGTCGGCGAGCTGCTCCGCCGGATCGGGACCGGCGGCCGCAGGTGCGCTGCATCCGGTCTGTACGGCTCATCCCGTGCCCTCGTGGCCGCCGCCATCGCCGCCCGCCTTGGCCGCATGGCCGTCGCGATATGCGAAGGGCCTGAAGAGGCCGAGGTGCTGGCCGGAGATGCGCGGACGCTGGCCGGAGATGCAGTCCGCGTCGTCGAATTCCCCGCTTTCGACGTGCTGCCGACCGAAGCGGAGGAACCCGATTTCGAAATCCTGGCTCTCAGGTCGGCCGCCGTCCGGGCCGCGGGCGGAGAGCCTGACGCCGTCCGCCCTCTCCTGATCGCGACCCCCATACAGGCGCTGATGCAGCCGGTCTTCAGCGAAGGTCCCGGCCGCCGCCCCGACCTTACGCTCTCCCGCGGGACGGAAATCGAGCTTCCCGAACTGGCCGCGCGGCTGGTCGAGCGTGGGTTGATCCGCCGCCCCGCCGTCGAGGCGGTGGGCGAATTCTGCGTCCGCGGCGGCATCGTGGACATCTGGCCGATGGGCGCGGAGGCGCCGGTCAGGATCGAGATGTACGGAGATACCGCCGAGTCGCTGCGCGAATTCGACCCGGCCAGCCAGCGATCGGAGCGCGACGTGGAATCCGTGACCGTTTCCGACGCCTCCGCGGAGGCCGTCAGGCGCGCGTTTTCCGGCGGGGAGGCGCGCGGACTGCCGGAGCTGCTGCCGCCGGATGCGATCCTGGCGATGGTCGAGCCGGAGCGGATAGCGGAGCGCGCGGCACTTTACGCCGGATCGCACATCAGCGGCCGCGTGCGTGTATTTACGCTCGACGACATCCGCATGCAGGCCGGAGACAGACCGATCGTGGAGTTTCGCGAATCGCCAGTCGGCTTGGGCGCCAGGGGCGATGTGTGGTTCGACGTATCGAGGCCGGTACTGCCGCCCATGGATGTGGCCGCGGCGGAAAAGGAATGGCGCGCCCTGCTGGATGGCCGCAGGCTAGTGGCGATATTCTGCGAAACGGAAGGCGACAGGGAGCTGCTGCTCAAACGCTTCGGCGCCGCCGGCCTGGCCGCTTCGCCCTCTCTCCGCCTGTGCCGCGGCGATATTTCGTCCGGCTTCGACTTTCCCGGCGCCGGCATCGTTGCCGTCCCTGTCTCCGAGGCGCTCGGCCGCGCCGTGCGAGTCCGTCCACACGCGAAGGCTGCGCTGGAACATGCCAGGGTCATCGAGGACTTCCTCGACCTCCAGCCCGGAGATACCGTCGTTCACACAGTCCATGGGATCGCAAGGTACCTGGGACTGGAGGCGCTGGAGAAGGATGGGAAGAAGCGCGAATACCTGGCACTGCTGTTCGACGGCGATGTCAAGCTGTACGTATCCGCCTCGCAGATACACTTGGTCCAGAAATACGTCGGCGCGGGCGGTCCGCCGCCGCCTTTAAGCCGGATAGGGAGCAGGACCTGGGCGCGGAAGAAGGAGAAGGTCGCCGGCGCTGTACGCGACATCGCGGCGGAACTGCTGGCCGTCCAGGCGGCCAGGCGCGCCAGCCCCGGCATAGCGCTCGGCCCCGACTCCGAATGGCAGGCCGATTTCGAGCGCGCGTTCCCGTTCGAGGAGACGCCGGACCAGATCGAGGCCGCCAGGGCCGTCAAGGCCGACCTTGAGGCGCCGACGCCCATGGACAGACTCCTGTGCGGCGATGTCGGCTTCGGGAAAACAGAGATCGCCATGCGCGCTGCCTTCAAAGTCGCGGCCGCCGGCCGCCAGGCCGCCGTCCTGGTCCCAACCACGCTGCTGTGCGAGCAGCACTTCAGGACGTTCTCCGACCGCTTCGCCGGATATCCTCTGGTGGTCGAGTCAATATCGAGGTTCAAATCGGCGGCCGAGCAGCGGCGCGTGCTGGAGAGGCTGGCCGCGGGCGCCATAGACGTAATCGTGGGCACCCACCGCCTCCTCCAGCGCGATGTCGTCTTCAGGGACCTCGGCCTGGCCATAATAGACGAGGAACAGCGGTTCGGGGTCGAGCATAAGGAATTCTTCAAGCGCCTGCGCGCATCCGTCAACGTCCTGACGCTGACAGCCACTCCGATCCCCCGCACCCTGCACATGGCCCTGATGGGCCTCCGCGACATATCGGCCCTGACGCAGCCGCCCGCCGGACGGCTCGCGATAAAGACACGCGTCGTCCGCTGGTCCGAGGACCTCATACGCCGCGCGTCCCTGCGCGAGCTGAACCGCGGAGGACAGATTTACTTCGTCCACAACAGGGTCGAGGATATCGAGAGCATCGCGGCCAGGGTCGGGAGCATCGTGCCGGAAGCGCGGATAGTGGTGGGTCACGGGCAGATGGAAGAGGACCGGCTCGAGTCCGTTATGCGTTCGTTCCTGAACCGCGAGGCGGATATCCTGGTGTGCACCACCATCATCGAGTCCGGCATAGATATACCGAGCGTCAACACGATATTCATAAACGAGGCCGACAGGTTCGGGCTGGCCGACCTGCATCAGCTCCGCGGCAGGGTCGGCAGATGGAAGCTTCGCGCGTTCGCATACCTGATGGTGCGCGACGAGGCGGCATTATCAGGGGACGCTCTGCGGAGACTGAGGGCCATAGAGGAGTTCGACGAGCTGGGGGCGGGATTCCGCCTGGCCATGCGGGACCTGGAGATCAGGGGCGCCGGCAACCTGCTGGGTCCGGAACAATCCGGGCACATCGCCGAAGTAGGCTACGACATGTACTGCCGGCTGCTGGAAGAGGCGGTCAGACGCCTGAAAGGGTTGCCAGTCGCCGAGCCGCTCGATGTGACGCTGGACCTTCCCGGCGAGGCGGGCATCGGGGAATCATATGTGCCGGACGAAAAGGAGCGGCTGGAGATATACCGCCGGTTCGCCAGGTGCGGGTCCGAGGCAGAAGTGGAATCGGAGGCGGCGGCCGTAGCGGACCGGTACGGACGTCCCGGCAGAGAGTTCCGCGCCTTCCGCGAGGAAGCCGCCCTGCGGATAATCGCCCGCGACGCCTCCATCCCTTACGCAGGACTCGACCGTCGGGACGGGCGCCTGATACTCAAACTGTACGGCTGGGACCGGCGCATGGCGGAAAAGGCCCTGCGCCAGTCGCGCGTCTGCCCGGATGTACGTTGCCTGGCAGACCCTTGCGCAATCTCTATCGGATTGAAGCGCCGCCAGCTGGACGATCCGGCCTGTCTGCGAGCCTTCCTCCGCTCTGTCCTGGAGTGCCTCCGCGCCTGTGCCCCCCGCCCGGCCTGTCTCTTATACACA
>JAOACM010000413.1 GCA_026417845.1 Planctomycetota bacterium
CATCGGAGCTGGCCATCGGGGAATTCCGCGTCGAATTCAGGCCGGTCGCGGCCGAACCACGCGTCGGCGAGGACGAAGGCGTGCGGGGCGGCTCCCCGAAACCTGTCTTCAGGAAATGGTAGGGCCGGCCCCAGTCCTGATGGGACAGCGGGGGAGTCCATTGCCTGCCCCTCCATTCCCGTCTTGATTCAGGTCTCCGCCTTGCGCTACCCTCGCGATCCGTCCGGTTCCCGCCGCACCATGTGCAGCCCCCCGCCAGATGCCAGCCAGCCTGCGCGGCCCGGCCGGAAGGCAGGCAGGCCTGCGCTATGAGGGCGTTGACTGGCATACCCCCTCAGCCGGTTTCCCGTCGCACTCATTTGTTTGCACCAGCGGGGGCGATGGCGTAAACTTGGAGCGATCATGGCGGGAGCGGGGCCGGGATCGGCGACGGGCGGCTCTTTCGCCTCCTCTGCCTGGCTTGGCCCTGAGCGATACCGCCGCGACCGGCCGCTCCAGCGCGCTTCTGCAGAGGACCTCGCCGGCCGCGCGGAGCGTTGCGCCATTGGTTGGACGGCGCGCGGGCGCGCCGCGGGCGCGGGTGGCCCGCATGGAGAAAGACTCCGGAGGGGTCGAATGGGGCGGAACGGGCTGATCGGAGGACATCGGGAAGGATTGCGATGCCGGTGACCGCATCGGATAGCAGAAAGAGCGGGAGGGTCATCCCGCCGCGGAAAACCCTCGCCAGGTGCGGGAGGGTCGTTGTAAAGCTTGGCACGAGCTTGCTTACCGGAGAGACGACACACCTCGATCAGGCGTTGATAGACAGGATCGTCGGCCAGATTCAGACGCTCAGAGAGTCCGGCAAGGAAGTTCTGATCGTGACCAGCGGCGCGATCGGAGCCGGGGCTGGCAAGCTGGGGCTGTCCGGCCGGCCGGCGAGCCTGCCGATGCGTCAGGCCGCGGCGGCGGTGGGGCAGGTCGAGGTGATGAAGGCGTACGAGCGGGCATTTGCGCGCTTCGACGTCACGGTCGCCCAGGTGCTCCTGACGAGGGACAGCTTGGATGACCGTAAAAGGTATCTGAATGCTTACAATACGATAGAGGCCATTCTCAAATCGCGCGCTGTGCCGGTTATCAACGAGAACGACACGGTATCTGTGGACGAGATCAGGTTCGGCGACAACGATATGCTCTCGGCGCTGGTCTGCCAGGTTGCCGGGGCCGACGCGCTGGTGATATTGACCGATGTGCCGGGGCTGTGTTCCGCCAACCCGCGCTCCGACCGCACGGCAAGGGCAATAGATGTCGTCTACGAAATAGACGAAGATACGCTCGCCCTCGCCGGCGGGGAGGGCAGGCTCGGGACCGGAGGGATGAGGTCCAAACTGGAAGCGGCAAGGATCGCCACGCAGAGTGGGGCGACGACTGTCATAGCGTCGGGCCGGGAGCCGAAAATACTGATAAGGATATTCGAGGGGGAGAACGTCGGTACGCTGTTCGTGCCGCGCGGCGACAGGATGAGTTCAAGGAAGCGATGGATCGCCTACGGGTCGAAGCCGCGCGGGTCCGTAACGCTGGATGCCGGCGCGGTTGAGGCTATCGTAGCGCGCGGGAAAAGTCTGCTTCCGTCGGGGATAGTCGGGGTATCGGGGGATTTCGACGCAGGCGATACCGTGTCGGTGCTCGGCCCGGATGGTCGCGAAGTGGCGCGCGGCCTGACCAACTATTCGTCCGGGGAGCTGGACAGGATCCGCGGTCTCCGCAGCTCGCAGATAGAAAAAGCCTTGGGGCAGAAATTGTTCGACGAGGCGATACACAGGGACAACCTGGTGGTGCTGGCGGGACCTGCCGTAGAAGGCGGAGCAGCCGGAGCGCCGGAGCGGCCGCCGGCTCCATCCGCCCCGTGATCGCAGGGCGCCGCCGGGACGCCCCGGCAATGGCCGGGACAGGGTCCGGGGGCAACTGAGGCGCTGCCGGTCCAGCATCGGATTTCAGGCGATGGGTGCCGCCTCCTGCCTGCAACAGGCGGCCGGCGGAAACGCGGGATGGGGAATCCGAAGAGACATCCGGAGGCGAAGAAGAACCTGTTCAGAAACTGCAGGAGCCTGTCCAGAGAGGGAGGGTAGAGTCGCTCCCAAAGCTTCGCGTCCGAGGTTTGGGGACAGGCTCCAGATGGGCCGGGACTGATGCGGCGTCAGATTTGGCGCTGCAGGAGTTTCTGAAAAGGCTCTAAACCTTTTTGCGTATCTGGATCCCCGGCCCGGAAGGCAACATCTGATTGTGGCTTTGGGAGATCCGACAAATGGGGAAAACGCACCGATCGAAGGCGCGAAGTGCATCCGGAGATGCTCGCGTCCGGACGGAGGCTCGCGGTCGGGCGGAGCGGTCCGGCGGCGGCAGGCTCCAGACTGGAAGCGGGAAGGCCCAAGCAATGCCGCGGGCCCAGCTTCGCGACGAACTGATCTGCCTGGCGCGCAGGTGCCGGGCCGCCGCGGCCGTCCTGCGCAATAAATCCACGGAGGAAAAAGACCGCGCGCTGCGGACGGTCGCCGAACGCATCTGGGAGGCCCAGACCGACATACTCGACGCCAACCGGAAAGACCTCGAGGCAGCCCGGGCTGCGGGACTCTCCCAGCCCGTCCTCGACAGGCTGACGGTGGACGTTCGGAAGATCCAGAGGATGGTCGAGAGCGTCAGGCAGGTGGCGGCTTTGGAAGATCCGGTCGGGAGGGTGCTGGAGGAGAGGAAGCGCCCGAACGGGATGATCGTCCGGCGGGTGCGAGTTCCGCTGGGAGTCATCTGCATCGTCTACGAATCGAGGCCGGATGTGACCGTGGAGGCCTCCTCGCTGGCGATCAAGAGCGGGAACAGCATCATACTCCGCGGCGGAAGCGAGGCGATCCTTACGAACCGCGCGCTGGCCAGGGCGATAAGGGCCTCCCTGTTTGAGGCCGGTCTGCCGGACGAGTGCGTACACCTGGTGGGATCGAAGGATCATGCGGTCGTACGCGAGCTGGTGTCTCTCGAGGGACTGATAGACCTGGTTATCCCCAGGGGCGGCGAGGCGCTTATAAGGGCGGTATCCAAATGCGCCTGCGTTCCCGTCCTGAAACATTACAAGGGCGTATGCCACGTCTACGTTGACGATTCCGCCGACCTGGAAATGGCCGAAAAGATAGTCCTGAACGCCAAGTGCCAGAGGCCGGCTACGTGCAACGCCATGGAGTGCCTGCTGGTCCACAGGGCCGTGGCGGAAAAATTCCTGAAGTCGTGCGGCAAGGCCCTGATGGACCGCGGCGTCGAGATACGCGGGGACCGGACAGCACTGACTATCCTGTCCGGACCGCTGGTCAGGAAGGCGTCCGATTCCGACTGGGGGGCCGAATACCTGGATAAGATACTGGCGGTCCGCGTCGTGGATTCGTTTGAGGATGCCGTTTCCCACATCGAGGCATACGGGTCGCACCACAGCGACGCCATCGTAGCGCAGGATCGCGGAAAGCAGGAGCGCTTCGTCCGCGAGGTGGACTCGGCCGCAGTCCTCGTCAACGCCTCGACCAGGCTCGTGGACGGCTTCGAGTTCGGGCTGGGCGCCGAGGTGGGTATCTCAACGGAAAAGCTTCACGCCCGCGGGCCGATGGGGCTGGCTGATCTCTGCACGTACAAATGGGTCGTCGAGGGAAGCGGACAGGTCCGGGAGTGACGGCCGCCGCCCCGTCGAATGCCGCTTTTTACCGAAACCGTCCTCCGATCAGAGCGTCAGAAAAACATGGGGTCACCAGGCGGGGGCATCTCCCCAGCCTTATCCGCGGTCGAGCGGAGAGTTCGCCCGGCTCTCTGACGGTCGGAGGGCGCTTAGGACCGGTCCGAAATCCCTGGCGCAGAGCTTGCGGGCCGGCCTTCCCCTGTCCGGCTGTTCTGGGCAGGCTCTGAGAGCCTGTCTGAAAGAGTCCGCCCGGGGATCCGACGGGATGCCGCGGAAGCCCTGGCTGCCGCGGGAGGTTCCGGACTCGCCCTCATATGCCCGGCGTGGCGGCGGATCGATCCCGACCCCGAGGCTGAATCCGGAGGGCGGCGACTGGACAGGGAGGACGATGGGGATGCTGCGAATCGCCGCCCGATCACGCGCCGCTGTGTTATCGCT